>JBOHHD010000574.1:0-3732 GCA_050700515.1 Pseudonocardiaceae bacterium | reverse complement strand
CGCCAGCGGTGCCTCGAAAGCGGCCACCGACGCCGCCGAGCCGCCCCCCGAACCGCCCGGGATCCGTTCGAGATCCCACGGGTTGCGCGTGGGGCCGTAAGCGGAGTTCTCCGTCGAGGATCCCATGGCGAACTCGTCCATGTTGGTCTTGCCCAGGATCACCACGCCGCCGGTCCGCAGCTTGCGGGTAACGGTGGCGTCATAGGGGGGGTACCAGTCAGCCAGGATCCGCGAGCCGCAGGTCGTCGGCATGTCAGCGGTGGTGAACACGTCCTTGAGCGCCAGCGGCACTCCGGCCAGTGGCGAGGCGGGCGGCTCCCCTCGGCGCAGTCCGTCGTCCACCGCGGCAGCGACGGCGAGGGCACCTTCGGCATTAAGGTGCAGGAAGGCGTGCACCGCGGGCTCGACCGCGGCGATCCGGTCCAGGTGCGCCTGGGTCACCTCCACCGCGCTGACTTCCCTCTGGTGGATCCGGCGGGCCAGTTCGGCGGCAGTGAGCCGGGTGAGTGGGGTCACGACTCGTCCAGGATCCGCGGCACCCGGAACCGGCCATCCAGGGCGGCAGGCGCACCGGAGAGCGCCTCGTGCTGGGACAGCCCTGGGCGCGGAACGTCCACCCGGAAAACATTGGTGAGGGGGACGGCATGGGAGGTGGGCGGAATGTCGGCGGCGGCCACCTCGGTGACCCGGGCGACCGCGGTGAGGATCACGTCGAGCTGGCCCGCGAACAGGTCCAATTCCTCCTCGGTGACGGCCAGCCGGGCGAGCCGGGCGAGGTGGGCGACCTCGTCACGGGAGATGGTGGGCACTAGCGGCTCCTGCTGCGGTGGTGACTGAATGACTGTTGATAACCGAGTCTAGGAGGCAACCGGTTGGCCGCCTGAGCGGGCTGGTCGGCGCCCCGTAACCACCTCTGTCACAATCAGCGCCCGGCGGCGCCCGGGCAGTCCAGGTCCGTGCCCTGAATACGGAGAGGTCCCTCATGATGAGGCACGGCGGCGGATGTCCTTCCTGATCCGGGTCCAACTTCCGGACCGCCCCGGCGCGCTCGGCGCGGTAGCCACCGCGTTGGGCAACGTGGGAGGCGACATTCTCAGCGTCGACGTCGTCGAACGAGGCTCCGGCATCGCCATCGACGATCTCGTCGTCGAGCTTCCCACCGGTGGGCAACCTGACGTGTTGATCACCGCGGCGGAGTCGATCGAAGGGGTCGAGGTCGACGCCGTCCGTCCCTGGGCGGGGGTTCTGGACACCCGCCGTGAGCTGGAGCTGGTGGAGGAAGTCGCCGCCCATCCCGGCAGTGGCTTGCAGATCTTCACCGATGGGGTATCCAAAATCATCCGAGCCGGATGGGCGATGGTGCTCACCACCACCGGGGGCGAACCACGTCGGGTGAGCGCATCTCCGGCAGCACCGGAGACCCAGGCGGTACTCCTGCCGTGGTGGCCGTTGCGCCGCGCCACGATCCTGGATGGCGAGGATGCCTGGGTCCCGGGACCGTGGCGGGAGGTGGGCACCGAACTGGCGGCGACCCCGCTGGGCAGTCCCGAGCGGACCCTGCTGGTAGGCCGACCTGGTGGGCCGATGTTCCGCGCGGCGGAGGTCGCCCACCTGGAGCACTTGGCCGGCATCATCGCCGTCGTCCTACAGGGCTGAGCGTTCCCGATTTCAGGGGAGCGTTCCCGGTTTCAGGGGGCGGTTTGGGCCGAGGTCCTGCACTCGGCCTGCACCAGCGTGTCGAGCACCAGCTCCAGCCAACGCAGGCTGAGCTGGCAGTTGTCGAGACTCGCCGGGGCAGTACGCGGCCCCGGAACTCCTTCTCGATGGCCCGGCCTGCGCATCCGATCGGAGACGTCCAACACCACATACAACGTCTCCAGCATCAATCCCCACTCGGCGGTGGCCGGATGCTCCCAATCGGGTAGCGTCGCCACTCCGCCACACCGGGGCAGCATGCCGAGCACCCGGCTCAGCGCATGCTCAAGACCCTCCAGCAGCTGACCCTCCCAGACCTGCCGGATCGGGCCGCGCTCCTCGGTGCCGCACCAGTAGTCCACGACACAGGCCAGCCGCCAGTCGATCGGGCCGGTGGGCACCGGCAGGCCGGTCAGCTCGGCCAACGGGTCGGTGCTGCAGCAGCTGAGCTGCCGACGTACCAGGTCGCGCAACGCCGACCACTGCTCACGCAGGAATCGGACGCCTTCCGGGGACAGCGACAGCAACAGTTTCTCTCCGTGCCGGACCCACATGATCATATTTCAACGGTCTCCGCGCCGGTCTGGGCTGAAGTGAGAGGCGACTATCCCCCGGAGCCGCCTCCCACTGTTCAGCACGCTACTGCGGGCGCTGACCCACGCCTATCCAGAGAACGTCCGGCGAACTTCGCGTTGCGTGGATAGCAACTCGGACGGGACGTGTCCGTAGGTATCCCGATAGAGCTGAGCGAATCTGCTCAAATGCACGAATCCCCATCGCAGGGCGACATCCGTGACGGTGGTCTGCTCGCCACTCTCGGCTGCGGCGAGCAGATCCCGATGAGCGCGGTCCAGACGGACCCGCCGCAGATAGCCCAGCGGTGTGGTCTGCGCGTACGTGCGGAAGTTGTCTTGCAGGGTCCGGACGCTGACCCGCGCGGCCGCCGCGAGGTCGCTCACCGAGATCGGCTGATCGGCGTGCTCGTCACAAAACGTCATCGCCCGACGCAACGACACAGGAGCGGCAGGGCGAACCGAGCTGGCGAGAGCTTCCCATTGGCTATGTGGCTGGAACCCCAACAGCCCATGCACGAGAAGCTGCTCGAAATGGCCGGCAGCGACCGGCGAACACGACAGCAGACCGGTGTCGGCCGTACCCGCGACAGATCGCGCCAGCGCGATCCACTGCCGGGCCTCGTCGTTACGAAGGTCGATCGGAACGGTGAAACTCACCGGCGATGCCGGTTTTTCACCGAGCATGCTTTGCATGGCCTTGTCCACGGTGCCACGCGCAATGCGGATGAGCAGTGTGATACCGCCGGCGCTCTTGCGCACCTGAATCCGTTGGCCGGGCCCCACGACAGTGGGTGCGGAGAGTGCCTCCTGCCGGTCGCAGGCCACGGCACTCTCCCCGGCGAGCGGAATGCTGACCATGTAGGAGTCGGTCAGCTCGAGCGGTCCGATCTCCACATCGGCGCCATATCCGGCCACGTAGAGTGAGACTTCTCCTTGGTGGCAGGTCTGAAATCTCCCGACGATCGAATGAGTCTTGATCACACGGAGATCGAGCGGCCCCAGGCTCTGGACGACCACCGCGTGCAACTGCTCGACGTCATCATTGACGAATAGCACACGGGTATCCGCCGAGGGGGGCACAAAGGAGTACCCATCTAAAGAGCCTACGGAGACCAGCTCATGCCCCCTTGTGGACCAACAGCAAACGACCTTTAGGGTCAGAAGGATACCGTGGACGTCGAGTTCCTGCATAGCCGGCTGGCCGCTAGGCAGCAGGCAGGTCGACAAGGCCGAAGGCCAGGAGCTTGAGTTCGGGGAGCGGGTACCAGTCACGCTCGGGTAACCGGCGGAATCCCAGCCGGGTGTAGAGCCGATGCGCGGCGTGCATCCGCTCGCCGCTGCACAGCACGACGCCCCGGGCGTCGACCTCCGTCGCCTGCCGGAGTACGGCAGTCACCAGTACCTCGCCGACGCCACGGCCACGGACTTCGGGATCCACCGCGAGCATCCGGAACTCCAGCTC
>JBOHHD010000573.1:0-5276 GCA_050700515.1 Pseudonocardiaceae bacterium | reverse complement strand
GTGTTCGGCATCCTGACCAAGACCGACCTGGTGGTCCCTCAGCGGGTGGCCGAGCAGCTCGTTGCGCTCGCTGAGCTGGCGCGCTCGGCGGGGTTCGGCGAGTTTGCCGAGCTGGTGCCGGTCTCCGCGGCGGAGGGTTTTCAGGTGGGGTTGCTCGCCGATCTGCTGCTGGCCCGGATGCCCGAATCGCCGCCGCTCTACCCCAGTGGTGAGCTCACCGACGAGCCGGAGCAGACCCTGGTCGCTGAGCTGGTGCGGGAGGCGGCCCTGGAAGGCGTGCGTGATGAGCTGCCGCACTCGCTGGCTGTCGTGGTGGAGGAGATGATCCCCCGCGAGGGCCGCGCTGACCTGCTGGAGGTCTACGCGAACCTCTACGTCGAGCGGGACAGCCAGAAGGCGATCGTGATCGGGCGAGGGGGCCAGCGGCTCAAGGAGGTCGGCAGCCGCGCACGTAGGCAGATTGAGGCGCTGTTGGGCTCGTCGGTGTATCTCGATCTGCACGTGAAGGTCGCCAAGGATTGGCAGCGTGACCCCAAACAGCTCCGCCGCCTCGGCTTCTGATCGCTTGCCGAGGTGTTCCTGCGTGCGGATATCGAGCTGCCCGATCGTGCGGTAACCCTGCCCTCATGGTCAACCGAGATCGCTGGCAAGACGCCCAGACTTCGATTTACCCTGTAGTCATACCTGCTTTATGCCTCGGTTACCGATGGGAGTGCTCAATGACGACGAGCGCTGCGGGAAACTCTGATAAGGATGCACTCGGCTCATCTGCGGCCGGACAATCACCAGCTGTACCCACCTCGCCCCAGGGTCAACCGCCTCACTATCCTGGTGACTCGCCGGCGTACCGTGAACAGCCAACTAATGGTATGGCGATCGCCTCCTTGATTTTCGGGATAGTGGGGCTCGGTGGGCTACTGTGGTTTTGGGGAGTAGGCAGTATTCTGGCCCTCATTTTTGGTTACATAGCCCGTTCGCAGATCAAGAGAAGAGGAGAATCCGGGAGCGGTCTGGCGATCGCGGGAATTGTGCTTGGATGGATCGGCATGGCGGGGCTGGTCCTTTTTATGGTGATTCTTCGATTTATCTGAGACGAGATCGGGGGATGTCCCCGGGACGGTGTGCCCGCTGCGCGCAACGACCTGCGGTGCGCTGGGTGACTACCCATGTCGCGTCCGCCACCGGCTCCGGCAGTGCGACGATGAACGGGTGAGCCTTTACCGTGACACGGGGGTGGTGCTGCGAGTGCAGAAGCTGGGCGAGGCCGATCGCATCGTCACGCTGCTGACCCGCCGTCACGGGCGGGTGCGCGCGGTGGCCAAGGGGGTGCGGCGCACCTCGTCCCGATTCGGCGCGCGGCTGGAGCCGTTCGGGCACGTCGACGTGCAATTCTACGCCGCGCGGACGCTGGACATCGTCACCCAGGTCGAGACGGTCGACGGCTTCGGGTCCCGACTGGTCGGTGACTACGGCCGGTACACCGTTGGCTGCGCGGTGCTGGAGACCGCGGAGCGGTTGGCCGGCGCCGAGGGCGAGCCAGCGATGCGGCTGTACCTGCTGGTGGTGGGCGCACTGCGCGCGCTGACCACCGGGCGGCGGGAGGCACTGCTGGTGCTCGACGCCTTTCTGCTGCGCGCGATGGCCGCCGCCGGGTGGGCACCAGCGCTGTCGGAATGTGCCCGCTGTGCAGCAGCAGGGCCGCATCGGGCCTTCAGCGTTCCCGCCGGGGGTGTGGTGTGCCCCGGCTGCCGCCCAGCCGGGGCGGTCACCGCCGCGCCGCAGACGCTGCAACTGTTGGACGCTCTGGCCCACGGTGACTGGCCGGTGGCCGAGAGTGCCCAGCACCCGGCCCGCCGCGCCGCCAGCGGCCTCGTCGCCGCCCACCTGCAATGGCATCTCGAGCGCCAACTGCGCTCCCTGCCCTTGGTCGAACGCCGCGCTCCGTCCCGGATCCTGCCGCAGTCAGCCGGCTCAGCGGGGCTCTCCGGCGGCGAATAACCCCGCTGAGCCGGTGGGACCGGGCAGGCGGCAGGATGAGCCGGATGCGGCGGGAACGGCGGCGGGAGAGCGGTGCGGCGGTGCGGGCACCGACGCCGCATCCCTCGGGTGTGCACCCCCCGCCGCTTCCCCCTGAGCGGGTGCCCCGGCATGTCGCCCTGGTGATGGACGGCAACGGGCGGTGGGCCGAGCAACGTGGGCTGCCCCGCACCGAAGGGCATCGTCGTGGCGAGGCCGTGCTGCTCGACGTGGTGTGCGGCTGTATCGAGCTGGGGGTGAAGTGGCTTTCGGTCTACGCATTCTCCACGGAGAACTGGCGGCGTAGCCCCGAGGAGATTCGCTTCTTGATGGGATTCAACCGCGACGTCATCCGCCGCCGCCGCGACGAGATGCACGAGATGGGGATCCGGGTGCGCTGGGCAGGGCGTCGACCCCGGCTGTGGCGCAGCGTGATCAAGGAGCTGGAGGCGGCCGAGGAGCTGACCGCGACCAACGACGTCATGACGCTCACCATGTGTGTGAACTACGGCGGCCGCGCGGAGATCGCCGACGCCGCGCGCGAGGTGGCCCGCCGGGTGGCGCGGGGGGAGATCGACCCCGAGCGGGTCGACGAGCGCATGCTGGCCCGTCATCTGGACGAACCGGACATGCCCGACGTCGACCTGTTCCTGCGGCCTTCGGGGGAGCAGCGCCTCTCGAATTTCCTGATCTGGCAGTCTGCCTACGCCGAACTGGTGTTCCAGGATGTGCTTTTCCCGGACCTGGACCGCAGACATCTGTGGCAGGCCTGTGAGATCTACGCCGCCCGTGATCGGCGCTTCGGCGGCGCCGTCGTTACGGTTCCGCTCGGTACCCAGACCTGAGACCCCCACGTTTTGGATCACGAGGAGGACGATCAAGTGAGCCATGAGGCCGCGACGAGCCTGTCCGCCACCCAGGAGTTGCTCGACACCGCCCGAACAGCGCTGGAGCGCTATCAGGACGTCGAGGTGGACGACGACGGCGCGCTGACCTTCCGGCACTCCGAGGTGCCCTGCGCAGTGCAGGCGATGGAACTCGCCGATGGCCTGGTGGTGCTCAACCTGACCTGCGTGGTCGCCTGGGACCTGCCCGGCGACGACGGGATCGCCGAGTGGATCGCCACCCGGGCCGGGCAGGGCATGTTCGGCACGCTGGGGCAGATCCGCACCGACCGCGGGGTGGACGTGACCCTGCGCTATACCTTCCCGGCCGCCGGCCTGGACGCCGTGCCGCTGGGCACGCTGCTCATGCTGGTGGTGTCAACAGCCTCGCAGGTACGCAGCGAGCTGCTGGCCGGCTGAGCGCCGATGCTGACTCCGCCGTCCGCTGCGCCGTCCGCCGAGGAGGCCACCCCGGCACCTGCGTCGTGGCGCGGGATCACCTCGCTGGAGGTGCTCTGTGCGGTTCTGCTGCTCGCCCTGCTGGCGCAAGGGCCGATCATCCGGATGCTCGACGTGCCCGCGGTGCGCACCGGGGCCACGGTGTTCGTGGCGGTGTGCGTCCAGGCGATGCCGTTCCTGGTGCTCGGGGTGCTGGTGAGTGGGCTGATCGCGGCGTTCGTGCCGCCATCGGCGCTGCGTCGGGTGCTGCCGCGGCGCACGACCTCGGCGGTACCGGTCGCCGGGGCGGCCGGAATGGTGTTGCCGGGATGTGAGTGCGCCTCGGTGCCGGTGTCCCGGCGGCTCATGCAGCAGGGCGTACCGCCGGCGGCGGCGCTGACGTTCCTGCTGGCCGCGCCTGCGGTGAACCCGGTTGTGCTGGTCTCCACCGCGGTCGCCTTTCCCGGTGAGCCCCGCATGGTGGTGGCCCGTTTTCTCGGCTCGATGACCACCGCGGTGGTGATGGGGTGGCTGTGGGCGCGCCTCGGGCGCACGGAGTGGATCGCCGCGCGGGCACTGCGCTCTTCGGAGCAGGACCCGGGTCGCGGCAGGTTCGCGGTGTTCACCGAAACCGCACGGCACGATCTGGTTTCCTCGGGCGGGTTCCTCGTGCTCGGCGGGCTCACCGCGGCCACGCTGAACGTGCTGGTGCCGGCGTCGTGGATGGCCTCGCTGGCCGGGCAGGTACTGCTCGGGATCCTGGTGATGGCGCTGCTCGCGGTGGTGCTCGCGCTGTGCAGCGAGGCCGACGCGTTCGTCGCCGCCTCGCTGTCCATGCTGCCGCTGCTGCCGCGGTTGGTGTTCCTGGTGGTGGGTCCGGCGGTGGACGTCAAGCTGATGGCGCTGCAGGCCGGGGCATTCGGACGCGGGTTCGCCGCCCGGTTCGCCCCGGTGACCTTCGTGGTGGCGATCGGCGCGGCGGTGCTCGCCGGCGTGCTGGTGCTCGGGGGGGTGCGGTGAGGCGCGAGACCCAGAACGTCCTGCTGGTGCTGCTGGGCGGCGCTTTGCTGAAGATCGCGTGGACCGGTAGCTACCTGCGCTACGTCAAGCCCTCGCTGTTGCCGTTCCTGGTGGCGGCGGGGGTGCTGATCCTCGCGCTCGGTCTGATCGCCATCGTCCGGGACCTGCGCGCCGGCCGGGCTGCGTCGGTCGACGCCGAGCACGCTGGACGCAGTCCCTGGCTGTTGCTGCTGCCGGTACTGGCGATTTTCCTGGTGTCCCCGCCTGCTCTCGGCGCGGACACGGTGTCCCGTTCGGCGGGGACGGTCGTAGCCCCGCAGCGATCCATCGAGTTCCCGCCGCTGCCCGCCGACCCGGCTCCGGCGATGCGGATGAGCGACTTCGTCACCCGCGCGGTGTGGGACGAGTCGGGCACCCTGCACGGCCGCCAGGTGCGCCTGCTCGGCTTCATCGTGCACAGCCCCGGCGGCGGCACCTACCTGGCCCGGCTGGCGATCGCGTGCTGCGCGGCCGACGCCACGCCATTGAAGGTTCGTCTCGACGGCCGCGACGGGCTGGCGAGCCTGCCGCAGGACGCCTGGTTCGAGGTGCGCGGGCAAGTAGTGCCTGGATCAGCCACCCAGAACGCCCGTTTCACGCCCACCTTCACCGTCACCGACCTGCACTCAGTTCCCGCCCCCGCAGAATCCTATGAGTTCTGACAGGGGCCATTACTCGGTCGGAGAGTCATAGGTACCGGGTAACGAGCATGATTATTGGCGGAATGATGCTGGCGGAGCCGATCAGCCAGCGCACGGGTACCTGCCGTGCGCCGGTTATGACCAGGGCCAATCCAAGTTCGCTCGGTGTCTTGATGTTGTCACGCTAGGTAGCGAGGAAGAGAAGTGCCCGGTTTCGATCCCGGCAAATACGCTCCGT
>JBOHHD010000572.1:0-2478 GCA_050700515.1 Pseudonocardiaceae bacterium | reverse complement strand
TGATCACCGTTTGTGAAGGAAAACCGACAAAATTGGCACGTTTTCCTTCACAAACGGTGATCAAGGCCACGCTGGCGCACCCTGCCCTAAACATCACCCCCACCACACGAAAAGATCACCACCGACAAGATGGCCCACAGCCACAAAAACCCACCGAACCACCACGCCCAACCAACCCACCCCACATCATCACTTCACCTCACCAACACACCGCCACCACAATCAAACGATCAGCGACCTTGACGTTGCCCTGGGATCGACCCACAGCTGCGCGACCCGTGGAGTGCCAGGTGAGAGCCCTGCTGGACACCAGCGTCGTGATCGCCACCGATGTTCCCCGGCTGGAGGGTGAGCTGGCCATCAGTGCCGCCACACTGGCCGAATTGCACTTCGGTGTGCTCATCGCCCGCGAGGGGACCGTTCGGGCCGAACGCCTGCGGCGACTGTCTGCCCTGCAACGGAAATTCGATGCCCTGCCCGTGGACGACGCGGTAGCGGCCAGCTGGTCGCCGCCGTGGTAGAGGCTGGCCGCCGGCCCCGTACCCGGACGATGGACCTCATCATCGCCGCCACCGCACACGCCCATTCCGCTCGCCTGTACACCCGTAACGCCAGAGACTTCATCGGTGCCGACAATCTCGTCGAGATCGTTCCCGTCTGACCGCGAATGGATCCACATCGCCACCGCAGAGCTGAGCGCACCGGTTAGGCGCGGGTGAGGCCGAGCTCGGCGCAGGCGGCTTCCAGGACGTCCAGACCGAAGGCGTCCACCGGGCCCAGGGCGCCGGGACTGCTGACGCCGTGTTCGGCGGCCCGCTCGGCGGCCCAGGCCAGCAGCCGGGCGGTGAGCCGGTAGGGGTCGGCGGCGACGAGGCGGACCTCGGCCAGTGGTGTGCCCTGCTCGTTGTAGGCGACGCCGACGAAGTGCGAGGTGACCTGGTCGAGGGCGGCGACATCGGGATCCTGGGCCACCCGCCCGGCGGCCAGCGCCGCCAGCATGGCGCTGCCGCGCCGGCGCAACGTGCCCACGCCGGGGAGCCGCTCCAGGGTGGGGGTGAGCCGGGCAGACAGGTGCAGCGCGCGGGTGGCGGGGCCGAACCAGCCGAGGTAGACGTCGACCTCGTGCAGCTTGCCCGGTCCGGCCGGGTGCAGCCGGGGCAGCGCGAAGTGCTCGCTGGCGCCGATGGTCAGCGCGGGGCGCTTCCGCCCGGCCACCTGGAAGGTCCGCATCCGGGCCCCGGTGGGCTCGGTCCGGATCCCGTCCCGCCAGCTGAACGACTGCTCACCGGCCACCTCGATGAGCGAGGCGAAGGTGCCACGGCTGAACACCTGGGCCCGCCCGACGCCGGTGACGTAGTAGGCGGTCTCGACCCGGTAGGCGGGCTTGTCGGCCAGCCGCAGGGCCAGCGCACCGGCGAGGTTGCCGGGCACGAAGTCGTTGCCGAACGCGGTGAGCAGGCTCGCACCGGACTGCTCGGCGAGCGGCCCGAATTCCTCGAACACCCGGCGGATGAACGGCGGCTCACCGGTGGAATCGAGGTAGATCGCGCCTGCCCGTACCGCGACGGTCAGCGCCGCCTCCCCGAGCCGCAGGAACGGTCCGACGGTGCTCACCAGCACGTCACCCTCGCCGATCAGCGCGCGCATCGCGGCGGCGTCGGTCACGTCGGCGACGGCCGTGGGCAGCCCGCCGAGCCGCCCGGCCAGCCGGGCGAGCTTGCCGGCGTCTCGGCCGGCGAGCACCGGCTCAACGCCGCGGGCGACCAGCTCCTGGGCGGTGCGCCTGCCGGTGTAACCGCTCGCCCCGAACAACACGATCCTCGCCGTCATGATCGCAGAGGTTAGTCGTCGGGCAACGCGAACGCTCAACCACGACGGCTCTCCGCGACGGGGCGAGCCAGCGCGCCGGCCAGCTCGGTGCGGCTCCGGATCCCGAGCTTGGCGTAGGCATGCGCCAGGTGGGCCTCGACCGTGCGCACCGAGAGCACCAGCCGCTTGGCGATCGCCTGGTTGTTCATGCCCTGCACCACCAGATCGGCCACCTCGTCCTCCCGCGAGGTCAGTGGTGGGGGTGCCAGCTGCCGGAATGCCGGTGTTCGAGCCATCTCGCACGCGCGGGCCAGTCCGGCCGCCCGAGTCGCCGACGCGGCCGCTCGGCGCCTTCCGCCAGCACGTTCGTGGGCGGTCGAGGCGTGCGCGGCGGCTTCCGTGGCGAGCAGGACAGCGCCCATCGCCTCGAACTCGCTCGCCACATCGTCGAGTTCCCCGCCCGACCCCGAGGTCACCGCGTCGGCGTGCGTGCTGTAAGCCGCCACCAGCGGACTGTCACTCTTCTCGGCCAGCTGCCGCAGTTCCTCCGCCACCTCGACGGCCCTGCCCAGCCGGACCGCCGTGTGCAGTGCCTGTGCCTGCGCGGCTCGTTGGCCCAGATCAGCCGCAACGGAGGCGGCCCGGATCGCGCGATCGGCCCCATGGGAG
>JBOHHD010000571.1:0-14581 GCA_050700515.1 Pseudonocardiaceae bacterium | reverse complement strand
GAACTCACCGGACGCTCCTGGACGCTGCCGTCCTGTCCCTCTTCTCCTGTCACGGAGCTTGGACTCTGATGACTGTGAGGGATTCTGGTGGCCCTGAAATACACCCGATGGTCGTACCTTGCCGCATCAGGCGATTGAACACCTCGGGGTTTCCCCCTAATGGTGACGCGATTACCCCGTCGATGTCACCGCACGGTGACCAGCTACCTTTCGCTGCCGGACAGCGCGGCCGACCGGGAACCGGGGGAGATCAGCGTCCTGGACCGGGATCGCTCACCGGATGGACCTCAACCCCGCCGAGACCGTGCGGGTCCACACCCCCCTGCGGGTCGCCGTACTGCTGGGCTCGGTGCTGACGGGCCTGCTCCGCGTGCTCGTCGATCGACATCTGGACGCGCCTGCGCTCGCGCAGCCGCGTCAGCAACAACAATGTGCCTCCGTATGCCGCCCCGAGGACCAGCAGCACGAGGCCGACCCTGACCACCATGGTCTGAATCGGATGATCAAGAGTGATGTCGATCGTGGCCACCAGGGCGATCACCCCCAGTACGACCAGGTGGAACAACACCACGAGCAGTCGCGTCACCGATGCCGCCGACTCCGGCTTTTGGAAGACGTCCTGCAGAAAGGGGCGGGCGCTACGAATCAGTATCTGTCCCACGATGAGCGTCAACGCGATACCGATGACCAGCACGGCGAGGTAGGTGTCGACCGGGTCCCTCATGAGCGATCACATTCCTTCCTGACTCACCGATGGCCCCGTTTGGAGTACCCGGGCGCGTCTGGCCGTAAACCTCGCCCGGGAGGCCGGTCGCGATACGCGGCGTCGAGACCGAACCCGGCCGAGACCGTACATGGTGATCCCGTGTGCGGCGCCGAGAATCAATAACACCACTCCGAGTTTGGACACCAGGATCTGCAACCAGCCCTGTGCCCAGGGAACCTCGGCCACCGAGATCAGCGCGAGCACGCCCAGCACGACCAGGTGGAACAGCACGATCAGCAGACCGTTGATCGAGTGGGCTCGCTCCGGGTCGTTGAACACTTCCGCGAGGAACGGCTCCCCGGCGCGGTACAGGATCAGTCCCACCACCACCGTGAGCCCGGCGCCGAGCAGGACGACGGTGACGTACAGGTCGAGGGGATCCGCCATGAGCGACCTTCCTCCGCGGAGTCTGACGACCACTTGGCGTGGCTGTGCTGAGATGAGCGTGGCACGATTCACCAGGGGACACCACCGGGAAACGCACCGTGACCACACCGTGCGACCGGTCCGGGACAGGGCTGCTTTACCTCCCGTAACCGCAGGTAATCGCCTGGAGCGTCGGTCAGGTAGTTCGGGGTCGTGCTGTTGGGGCCCGCCGGTGGAGCCCTCGGTGGCGGAGCAGGTGGTGATCAAGGCGGTGCGGCGGGCGAAGTTGTTCGTGTTCTTGGGCCGGTATCGCCACGAGGTGATCACCGAGGAGTTCAGGTCGAGTTGGCCCGGGCCTGTATCGAAGCGAACCTGGATGGGGACTTGGGACGACCCACCGCCCGGGATCAGGCCCTGGCCCCAGTAAGGAGTCTCGACCGAGGACCCGGAGATGGTGCGGCGTGTGAGCGTGGCGGTGGTCACGAGGGGGCGCACGATTCGGGTGCCGGTCGTGCCGCTGGAGACGCTGAATGCCAAGGTCGCCGACGATCTCACCGGTAGCGCCTGGGCCGGGGGGTACACCGCCGACTTCACCGATGTCGACCTGACCGCGCTCACCGCCGAGGTACGGCGGCGCCTGGGCTGGTCGCAGCGACAGTCGGAGCTGTCCCCGGGCCGATACAAGACGATCCTGCCGCCCTCGGCGGTCGTCGATCTGATGATCTACATGGTCATGGCGATGGAGGACCGGACGGCCCCTGAGGGTCGCTCGGCGTTCTCGGCACCCCAGGGCGGCACCCGGTTGGGGGAACGGCTTACCGACCTGCCCCGTACGCTGTCGACCGCCCCGGCAGCCGCAGGCCTACGGATCTCACCGTTCCTGGTCACCACCGCCTCGGGCAATTCACTCCCCACCGGACAACCTGCCGCTGACCTGCCTGGGGTACGTCCGTGAGGTCGACCCGACGTCACTAACTGCTCACCGGGCTGACCCGGGACGGGGTGTATCTCGTCGAGGGTGGCGAGGTGGTCGGCCAGGTGAACAACTTCCGGTTCAACGGGAGCCCGCTCGACCTGATCCGCCGGGCCACTGAGGTCGGCGCTACGGAGCGCATTCTGCGCCGTGAGTGGAATGAGTGGTTCGCCCGCACGGCGATGCCTCCGATGCGGGTGCCCGACTTCAATATGTCCTCGGTCAGCCCGGCGAGTGAGAAACCGAACCGTCACAGAGAAGTTCTGAAACGATCCCGGAATCGGTGTTGTGAGGGAGCTCTCAAGCTCATCCACTGCGCTGTGTGCACAACACGCTTAGCCTCCTAGACATACTTTTCCTGCGGACCGTCCGTGAACGTCACGGGCGGAGTTCGGTGTTCCTCGAACGTCGTCGCAGGCATTGCGGGCCGGTGGCCCAGGCAAGGAGACGAGCAGTGACGACAGCGACCATCCCGGGCCTCGACGACGCGCCGACCAGCCACTCTGGGCTGCTGGACTGGGTACGCGACGTCGCGGAGCTGACCACGCCGGACCGCATCGTGTGGTGTGACGGATCCGAGGACGAGTGGGATCGGCTCACCACCCAACTCGTCGAGGCGGGTACTCTCACCCGGTTGAATCGTAAGCCCAATTCTTTCTGGGCCGTCTCCGACCCATCCGACGTCGCCCGTGTCGAGGAGCGCACTTTCATCTGTTCACGCGAAGAGCGCGACAGTGGTCCCACCAACAACTGGATGCATCCCGATGAGATGAAAGAGATCATGACCGAGCTTTACCGAGGGTGCATGCGCGGTCGCACAATGTATGTGGTGCCCTTCTGTATGGGGCCGTTGGATGATCCGAAACCGAAGCTGGGTGTCGAAATCACCGATTCCGAGTATGTGGTGTGCTCCATGAAGATCATGACTCGGATGGGCGACCGCGCGCTGCGCAAGTTCACCCGGCCAGATGGTGGTGACGCGGACTTCGTGCCCTGCCTGCACTCGGTGGGAGCACCGCGCCGGCCCGGCCAGGCCGACCTGCCGTGGCCGTGCAACGAGACCAAGTACATCGTCCACTTCCCCGAGGAGCGGTTGATCTGGAGCTTCGGCTCCGGGTACGGCGGTAACGCCCTGCTGGGCAAGAAGTGTTACTCGCTGCGGATCGCCTCGGCGATTGCCCGCGACGAGGGCTGGCTCGCCGAGCACATGCTGATCCTCAAGCTGACCACCCCCCAGTCGGCGACCTACTACGTTGCGGCCGCATTCCCCTCAGCCTGCGGCAAGACCAATCTGGCGATGCTGCAGCCGAGCATCCCGGGCTGGAAGGTCGAGACCCTGGGCGACGACATCGCCTGGATGCGCTTCGGCGGCGACGGGCGACTCTACGCGGTGAACCCGGAGAACGGGTTCTTCGGCGTCGCTCCGGGGACGAACTGGAAGACCAACCCCAACGCGATGCGCACGCTCCGGCACGGTAACTCGATCTTCACCAATGTCGCGCTCACCGATGACGGCGACATCTGGTGGGAGGGCATGGAGGGCCGCCCTGAGCATCTCATCTCCTGGCGGAAACAGGACTGGACCCCGGAGCGCGGGGCTGCGGGCGAGCGTGGCGCGCACCCGAACTCCCGGTACTGCACCCCCATGGCGCAGTGCCCGGTACTCGCTGACGAGTGGGATGACCCGGCGGGTGTGCCGATCTCGGCGATCCTGTTCGGCGGGCGACGGGCCGATACCATCCCGCTGGTCAACGAGGCATTCGACTGGCAGCACGGGGTCTTCCTGGGAGCCACGCTGTCCAGCGAGAAGACTGCCGCGGCCCTCGGTGGGCTCGGTCAGGTGCGCCGCGACCCGATGGCGATGCTGCCGTTCATCGGCTATCACGCAGGCGACTACTTCCAGCACTGGATCAACGTCGGCAAGCTGGCTGATGCCACCAAACTGCCGAAGATCTTCTATGTGAACTGGTTCCGCCGCGGCGCGGACAGACGCTTCCTGTGGCCAGGCTTCGGCGAGAACAGTCGGGTGCTGAAGTGGATCATCGGACGGATCGAGGGAACGACCACTGCGGCCGAGACCCCGATCGGCCGGGTGCCCGCGCCGGAAGAGATCGACCTGGCCGGGCTGGACAGCCCGATCGAGGATGTCGCTGCCGCACTGACAGTGAACCCCCACGAATGGCAGGCGGAACTGCCGCTCATCGAGGAGTGGTTCACCACCATCGGCGATGCCCTGCCCAGCTCCATGCGCGACGAACTGGACAGCCTGCGGGTGCGACTGCGTGGGGCCCGCCCGCGCTAGGCGGGCTGCCCGGCGAGTGCGGTGAGGGCGGCGATGAGCTCCTGCGCCGTCCCGACCGGGTCGTCCGGGGACAGCGGCAGGATCGGCACTATCCCCGGAACCTCGAGGGGAACGGGCGGCGGAATGGGGTTACCCGCGCAGGAGGTGTCCAGCTCCGGCACTACGCCATCGACCAGGTAATCCTCGACCGCGTCATTGACACAGTCGTTCGGGTCACCGCTGGCGTAGGTGGTGTGGTCGCCTTCCTCGGTCACGGTGAGCAGCCGTGCGCCGGCGAAGTTGTCCCGGGCGCGCAAGGCACCCTCGATGGGGGTCGCGGGATCCCGCTCGTTCTGCACCATGAGGATCGGCGGCACCCCCTGGCCGTCCGGGGTGCGCAGCGTGACGTCCGGGCGCTGCCAGGAGATGCAGGGATTGGACAGGGATCCCCAGCCCACCAGCGGATAGGCCTCGCCCTGCTCCTGTGAACGGGCCAGGAGCGACTCACGGTTGCCCTGCCAAGGGGTGTCGTTGCACAGGATGTGCAGGAAAGTGGCATTGAGCGAGTCCGGCGCCATCGGCTGCAGGCCACCGCTGTACGCCCGGAGGTCGCGCATCCGCTGCACCTCGACGCGGACCTGCTCGGCCCGCTGTGCCGCCAGCGGCGAGCGCTCTTCGGGGGCCGGACGGTTGGCGACCTCCTCGCCGATGAACCCGATCAGCTCGGCGAGGGACTGGAAGGCGAGCTTGGAGTACATCGAAGCGGCGATCAGCGCATCGAGGTCCACGGCGTAGAGACCGAACCCGAAGCCGAAGTCCAGCGGTTCGGCGGCCAATCCGGCGCGCACCTCCTCGTAGGTCTGATTCACCTCGGCGGGAGTCGAGCCGAGGCCGAAGATCGCATCATAGGTCGCCGCCCAGGGCAGGAAGTCCTGCTCGAAGCGGCGCTGGAAGCCCAGCGGCTGGAGGTCGAAGGTGGTCTGCCAGGGATCGGTGAACGCGGTGTTGGCGTCCAGCACGAAACGGCCGACCCGCTGCGGGAAGTAGGTGGCGTAGTAGGCACCGAGCCAGGTGCCCCCGGAGTAACCAACCCAGTTGATCTTCTCTTGCCCGATCAGGTGGCGCAGCAGATCCAGATCCGCCACGGTCTGGTCGGTGCGCACGAAGGGCCCGAGCTCACCGGTGCCGTGCTGGCAGAACCGCGCCGTCAACGCCGCGGAGTCCAGGATCAGATCGGTCTGCCCCTGGCTCCGGTCTCGGGGATCCAGCAGGAGACCGGTGTTCGACCCGCCATCGCAGCTGGCGCTGGTGGAGGCACCGGCGCCGCGAACATCGATACCGTAGATGTCCTGGCTTTCCAGCACTCGTGTCCGGTCGGTGAGCAGGAACAACAGCGGCACGAACCGGCCTGGTCCGCCAGGCCCGCCGGGATTGGTGAACAGCGCGTCGCCGGCATCGCTGTCGGTCGCGAGCAGCCGACTCACCGCGATCGTGACCGCACTGGGACCGTTGTCGGGGTTGGCCCAGTCCAGCGGCGCGGTGAACGAGCCGCATTCCAACCGCTCACTGCCCGGTGGCAGGCCCTGGGGTGGACCGTCGGGGAAGCAGGGTCGCCACTCGATCGTCTGATCGGCGTAGCGGCTGGGGACGCTGAACGCTCCTGGAGCTTCCGGTTGGGCGAGCGCGACCGAGGGGGTGGTGATGAGCGCGGTGCTGATGACTGTCCCGGTAACCAGCACAGCTACGGTGGCAAGCACTGCTCTGTGCATGCGGCTGCTCATCTGTACTCCCCTTAGCGGTACTCGGTGATACTCGATGAGGCGATGTCTCGTGCAGACGGTAGCCGGATGCTTACCCTCCGGTGGGCAGTACCGTAACATCGAGCCCATTCCACTCTATAGAGTGACCGCCTTACACGGAAAGTAATAATTCACTAGGGGAGGATCCGATGTCGTTCACCGCCCCCCACCGGGGCACGCCGCCGCACGCCCACCCGGCGTTGCGCTGGAGCAGCTGGAATCTGCTTCTCCTCGTGCCGCTGTTGATGCTGGTGACACCGCTGTACAACAGCGAAGAGCCACGACTGTTCGGATTCCCCTCCTTCTACTGGCTCCAGTTCCTCTTCATCCCGGTCGGGGTGCTCTGCGTGTGGGTGGTGTACCTCAAGACGGGGACAAGCGAGCGAAACCCCGAGAGCGACCTGGGAAACAACGCTGACGGGGGTGCGCGGCGATGACCGTGCAGTGGACCGAACTCGTCGTCTTCACGCTGTTGTTCGGCTTCGTCACGGTGTTGGGTTTCTATGCCGCCCGGTGGAAGGCGGGACCCACGCTCGATCACCTCGATGAATGGGGCCTGGGTGGGCGCAAGTTCGGCTCCTGGGTCACCTGGTTCCTCATCGGTGGTGACTTGTACACCGCGTACACCTTCGTCGCCGTGCCCGCGCTGATGTTCGGGGCCGGTGCCATGGGGTTCTTCGCGTTGTCCTACACCGTGCTCGTGTACCCGCTGGTGTTCCTGCCGTTGGTACGGATGTGGTCGGTATCCCGCGTGCATGGTTACGTCACCCCGGCCGACTTCGTGCAGGGGCGCTACGGATCGGCCACGTTGGCGCTGCTGGTGGCGATCACCGGAATCGCCGCGACAATGCCTTACATCGCCCTGCAGCTGGCCGGTCTGGAGGCGGTGCTGCGCACCATGGGCTTCAACGGGGCCGGGCTGGCCGGGCACGCCCCACTGTTCATCGCTTTCGTGATCCTGGCGATATACACCTATAAGTCCGGCTTGCGCGCCCCCGCGCTCATCGCCTTCGTCAAGGACCTATTGATCTATATAGTTATTTTGGCCGCAGTGGTCATTCTGCCCGCCCAGCTCGGCGGCTGGGGGACGATCTTCGATGCCGCGGATGCGAAGTTCACCGCCACTGAATCGCCCCGTGACGGTATTCTGCTGAACGCCAACAATCAGCTGCAATACATCACGCTCGCACTGGGTTCGGCGCTCGCGCTGTTCCTCTACCCGCATGCGCTGACCGGAGCGCTGGCCTCCCGCAGCCGCAATGTGATCAAGCGCAATATGGTGGCGCTGCCGGCGTATTCCCTGCTCCTGGGGTTGCTCGCGTTGCTCGGTTACGCCGCGATCGCGGCGGGCACTCAGCCGATCGTCAACGCTGCCACCGGCCGGCCGGACTCCAACACCGTGATCCCGGTCCTCTTCGACACCCAGTTCCCCTCCTGGTTCGCCGGTGTCACCTTCGCCGCGATCGGGATCGGCGCGCTGGTTCCGGCCGCGATCATGTCAATCGCGGCCGCCAATTTGTGGACCCGCAACATTTACAAGGCGTATCTGCGACGCGACGCCGATCCCGAACAGGAGGCGAAGCAGGCCAAGCTCGCCTCGCTGGTGGTGAAGTTCGGCGCGGTGGCCCTGATCGTGTTGATCGACCCGCAGTACTCCATCGACCTGCAATTGATCGGTGGCGTCATCATTCTGCAGACATTGCCCATGGTGGCCATCGCGCTCTATACCCGCTGGTTCCACATCTGGGGGCTGGTCGCGGGCTGGGCGGTCGGCATGGGATGGGGATTGATACTGCTCTACGGCATACCCAACCCGGCCGGCGGCAGGCAGCACTTCGGTGGGTCGGCATTGGCGCTGGAGAAGTTGTCGATCCTGGGCTGGCAGCCCTTCCCGGGCTCACAGCTGCAGATCTACGTCGGATTCGTCGCCCTGATCGGCAATCTCGTGGTCGCCGTGCTGGTCACCGTGGTGCTGCGCCGGCTGCGGGTGTTCAACGGCACCGATGCCACCGAGGCCGCCGATTACCACGCCGACGAGGGCTCTTCCCGCCTCAAACCCGTCGGTGGAATGCTGCAGAGCTCGACCTGACCTGTCCCATGGATTTCTTCATCAGTCACGCCGGACGTGACCATGCCTGGGCGGAGTGGGTTGCCGGGCACCTGGTCGATAAGGGCTACACCGTGGAGTTGGATTCCTGGGACTGGGCGGTGGGCGACAACTTCGTCGCCAAGATGCACAGCGCGGTGAATGCCGCGGACCGAGTGATTGCGCTGTTCTCCCCGGCGTACTTCGAGGAGCCGCGCTACACCACCGAGGAGTGGACCGCGGCCCTGGTCAAGGACGACGGGGGTACGCACCGGCTGGTACCGGTACAGATCGAGCCGTGCACGCTGCCTCCGCTGCTGCGCCCCCTGCTGCGTGTCGAGCTGTTCGAGGTGGACGAAGCCGAGGCGGTGCGCCGGCTGCTCGCGGCGGTCCGGGGTCCGACCCGCCCGGCCGGCTGGCCGGTGTTTCCCGGCCAGGGGCGGACGGGGGCGTTGACCGGTCGCAAGCAGGCGGGTCCGCGCCTGCCGGGGGTGGTGCCGCCGGTATGGAACGTCGGTCCGCGTAACCCGAGGTTCGTCGGCAGGGAGGGCATCCTCGCCCACCTGCGAGAACAGTTGAACTCCGGTGGGGCGGCGGTGGTGCAGGCGCTGTACGGGATGGGTGGGGTGGGCAAGACCCAGATAGCGATCGAGTACGCACACCGCTATGCGGGCTGCTATGACCTGGTGTGGTGGGTCAGCGCCGAGGACACCGACCTGCTCGCTGAGCAGTACGCGACCCTCGCGGTCGAGCTCGAGCTCGCCGCACCGCAGGCCGATACGGTCAGCGCGGTCGGGGCGCTGCGCGGCCACCTGCGCAGGCACGACCGGTGGCTGCTGGTGCTCGACAACGCCGAGTCGGTCGGTGGACTGCATGCCCAGTTGCCCGCCGGCTCCGGACACATCCTGATCACCTCCCGCAGCCCCGACTGGGGTGAGCTCGCCACCGGGGTGCAGATCGATCTACTGCCCCGCCCGGAGTCAGTGAAGTTGATCAACCGCTCCCTGCGGGACGTCGACATCGACAAGGCGGACGCCGATCGGCTGGCCGAGGCTCTCGATGACCTACCGTTGGCGCTGGCTCAGGCGTCGGGATTCCTGGCCGCGACCGGCATGCCGGTCGAGCGTTACCTGGAGCTGCTGAAGACCAGCGCGGAAGAACTGCTCGGCCAGAACCCACCGGAGAACCACCCCGTCCCGCTGGCCGTGGCGATCCGGGTGTCCACCGATCGCCTCGCCGAGGTCGATCCCGCCGCGCTCGCGCTGGTGCGCATCGGCGCGTTCCTGGCCTCCGAACCCATCCCCACCGATCTGTTGACTCATCCGGTCGTCGCTACCGGCGATGACCAGCCGCCGGAGCTGAAGGCGCTGATCGAGACGGTGACCAACCCGGTCGCGGCGTATGTCAGCCTCCAGTGGGTAGGCAGCTACGGCCTGGCTCGCATCGTCGGTCGCGGGCTGCAGCTGCACCGGCTCACCCAAACCGTTCTCCGCGACCAACTCGGCACCGAGGACACGGCTGCTTATCGGACTTACGCCCAGGCGCTGCTGGTCGCGGCCGATCCTGGGGACGAGCGGGAACCGAAGTGCTGGCCCGGCTGGGCACGGATCCTGCCCCACCTGCTGGCCACCGACCCGGCTACCGGTTCCCGACCCGACCTGCGGGAGCTGGCCTGCCGCGCCGCCTGGTACCTGGGCGACCGTGGCGAGAGCCACCCCGCCCGCAACCTCGCTGAGCACCTCCACCGGCAGTGGAAAGAGCGGCTCGGACCGGATGATCGGCACACGCTGCGGGCCGCCTACATCCTGGGGCGTCTGCTGCTCAACGTCGGCCCCTACCCCCAGGCCCGCCAGCTCGGTGAGGACACCCTCGCCCGCTGTCGCCGGGTGCTCGGTGACGACCATCCCGACACGCTGCAGGCCGCGCATACCCTCGCGACCTGCCTGCACGTGCTGGGCGCGTTCGAGCAGGCCAGACAGCTCAATGCCGACACCTTCGCCCGCCAACGACAAGTACTCGGCGACAGCCATACCGACGTCTGGCGCACGGCCCATAGCCTCGCCGACAACCTGCGTGAACTGGGCGACATCGAGGCGGCCGCACAGCTGCGTGACGACACTCTCGTCCACCGAAGGCAGGTGCTCGGCGACGATCATCCGTACACCATCAACGCGACCAATGCCCTCGGCCGTGACCTCTACGCGCTCGGCCAGGTGGAAGCGGCGCGAGGGTTGCATGAGGACGGCCTCATCCGAATACGACGGATCCTCGGTGCGAACCACAGCTGGACCCTGAAGTGCGCCAACTACCTTGCTGCCGACCTGCTCGCGCTCGGTGAGTTCGAACCAGCACGGCACCTCAGTGCGGACACGCTCACCCGGGCGCGGCGGGTACTCGGTGATGAGAGCTACTTCACCATCGATGCCGCGAACAATCTCACCGCCGCACTGCACGCACTGGGCGATCGGGAGGCAGCGCTACCGCTCAGTGAGGACACTCTCCGCCGGGCGCGGCGGGTGTTCGGCGACGATCATCCCCGTACCCGGAGCGCGGCAGACAATCTCGCCGCCACCCTGCGGCTGCCGGGTGAGACCGGACCGACCCCTCCTGGCGATCCCGATTCCACCGACGGCCCGCCCCGCGAACACCGATCGCCGACCTGATCGGCAACCAGAAGAGCAGGCGTTGACGCCGCAAAGGATGATCGACTGGCTTCCCTGGGGTCGAGCAGCCGGCGTTGCTCTTCGTTACGAGGGCATCCAGGATGGGTCGCGGCCACTGAGGCCGAGGACCTGGTGGAACAAGGGTGCATCGGACGGAACCGCGACGACCGGCCCGAACAGTCCCTTTCGGTTCTCCACCTCTTCGGATGCGGACATCGCCGAGGTGAACTCGAAAGACACTTCGGCGCTGCTCGGGTCAGCCTCGAAGGGTTGGCCGGTGCTGCGGGCGAGGTCCCAGCCGTGCAGCACGAGCTCGTTCAGTGTGACGCGGCCCATCATGTCGGCGGGCAGCGTCACGCCGCCGGCTTCGGTCGTCCCCTCCCATGCCGCGGAATCGCGCCACGCGGCAACGAGCTCGTTGAGTTGTAGCGGAAGCTGGCGCCGCCAGTCAGGATCAAGGTTGGCGGCGCAGCCCGTACCGGGTCGGGACTCATGTGCTGCCACGCCGATGTCGCCCTCCGGCTTCCCGGCCGCCTTCGTCGCGGCCTTCCTGAACTCGACCGAGAGTCCCATGAAGTGGTCGAGCAGATCCCCCACGGTGTACTCCGCACACGGAGTAGGCGCGGAAAGTTGATCATCTGTCACGCCGGGCAACAGATCCATTACCTGACGGGCCGCGGGCTCGAGGTCGGGGACGGCGGTCATGGCTGGCTCCTCCAGGTTCCGGCTCGGCGCTGTTCGTCGCCACCCAGTTAAGACGTTCGGGGCCGCCCCCGCTCATCGATCGATGCGTCAGGGGTCGGAACTGCCGAGATGGTGCAGCCAGGCTCGTGCCTCGCGAGGGGACCGGAAGAGCAGAACGGGTGGACGATCAGGGTCGGTGTGCCACGCCCGCATCCGGCGCTGCTAGCGCTTGAATGACTGGAAGTGCCACCAAATGATCGAGCTGCGGGACAAGGCCAACCGGAGCGACTCCCGATTGCCGTTGCACACCAGGTCCCGCCTGATCATCCGCCGACCCGTCCGCCGGATCAGCCGGGCCAGCGACACCCACCGGGGATAGTCCAACCCCACGATCAGCTCCGCGCGGGACAGGGGAATGTCGAGCCAGTGGGAGTACGCCGAATCCAGCACCCAGCGTTCCTGAACGCAGATCGCCGAGATCCGGCTCCGCTGATCCGCTACGGGGACCGGCACCCAGCCCGGTTCCCAGGTCAGGTCATCCACCGAATACCACGGCACATTCATGGCGATGCCGATTCGTTCGGCGAGGACACTTTTGCCCGAACCGGTCACGCCGTAGACCAGGATCCGCGAGGGGATCGACGACACCGGCTCGCGCACGGCCCCGACCGTACCCGTGCTCGGTCCCATTGGGCTGTTCGGCGTCTCTGGACGTGCTTTGAGTGGTTTTGTGATCAAGTCTTGATCCTCACTCCGCGGCGGCACATACTCGGTTGCCCCATATGTCGTAACTGATCACTGTCATTGTCCTGTGGCTGAGCTTGCTGTCCTGGGTCGTCGCTGAGGGGGAGGGAGTGGGAGATGCCTGATGGCGGCTTGTCCGAATCCGAGCGGAGACTGTGGATGGGATTCCCCTACGGTGAGCACCTCGATCTCCGCACCAGAGATCCGGAGCAGGATGACCCGGCCGGCGGGAGGTCCTGGGATCCGAAGCGCCATGTGAGGGCTGAGGTGATCAGAGATCTGCTGGTCGGGCGGCGACCGGTCGACCAGCAGCAACAGGAGACCGAGGGCGTGGGGAGCTCCCCGTCGGTCTTCATCTCAGGAGCATGGATCACCGGCCAGTTGGATCTGCGCGGTATCGATTTCGAACCACCACTGCTGTTGCAGGAGTGTGGGTTCGAGCAGCCACTTATCATCACCGACAGCATGTCCCGGTCGGTTCGGCTCTACGGGTGTCATCTGCCGGGAGTGCAGGGCGCCTGGTTGAAGTGCCAGGGTGATCTGCACCTGCGGGACTGTCAGATCACCGGGGAGGTTCATCTCGAGGGTGCCTATATCGGCGGCCAGCTCGTCCTCAGCGGTCCGAAGTCGAAGTTGTCCAACCCTGGAGGGTATGCGGTACGCGCGAACGGCCTGGTCGTGGCGGGTGACATGTTCTGCCGTGACGGCGCCGTCGTCGAGGGCGAGTTCCACCTGGTGGCGGCCCGGATCGGGGGTGAGCTGCGCTTCACCAACTCGACCCTGCGTAACCCCGGAAAGGTTGCGCTCAATGCCGCGCGCATCACCGTCGAGAAGGACATGTATTGCCGGGCGGGATTCACGGCCGAAGGTGAGGTGTGCCTGTCCGGTGGCCACGTCCAAGGTCAGCTCAATTTCAATGACGCCACGCTGCACCAGCCTGGCGGGGTCGCGCTGCGCGCCGATCACCTCGTCATCGACAGTCACCTGTACTGCCAGGACGGTTTCGAGACCCAAGGTGAGGTCGATCTGGTAGCGGCCCGGGTTGGTGGTGAGATCCGCTTCAGCAAATCCACGCTGTCCAATCCGAAAGGGACCGCGCTACGGGCCGAGCGAATGACCGTTTCGGGTAGCATGTACTGCCGAGCGGGATCGAAGGTATTCGGCGAGACCAATCTCCGCGCCGTCCAGATCGAGGGGCAGCTCAACTTCAACGAAGCCGAGCTGCACAACGAGGGGGGGACCGCGCTAGGGGCCGACCACCTCGTCATCGGCGGCCATCTGTATTGCCAGGACGGTTTCGAGGCCCAAGGTAAGGTCGATCTGGTAGCGGCCCGGATCGGCGGCGAAGTTCGCTTCAGCAAATCCAGGTTGTCCAACCCGAAGAAAACCGCACTGCAGGCAGACCGGATCTTCGTGGGCGAGAACATGTACTGCCGTAACGGATTCGATGTCGATGGTGAGGTCAGTCTCCGAGGCGCGCACATCGCCGGTCAGCTCAACTTCAACGATGCCAAGCTGCACAACGCCGATCAGCTCGTACTCAACGCCGACAAGCTCGTGGTGGGTAGCCATCTGTACTGTCAGAAGGGCTTTGATGTCACGGGCGGGATCAGCCTGGTGGCTGCCCGGGTCGGTGGTGAGATTCGCTTCAGTGGGGCCAAGCTCTCGAATCCGAAGGGGGTCGCGCTGTGTGCCGACCAGCTCGTCGTCTCCGACGACATGTACTGCCGGGAGAAGCTTGAGATTTATGGTGAGGTCAGCCTCCGGGGTGCTCAGATAAAGGGCTCTCTGAGCTTCAGTACTACTACGGTCAAAAATCCCGGAGGTGTGGCGATTCGGGCCCCTCACCTCACCGTCGGGAGTGATTTATCCTGTGACGAGGGATTCACCGCAGAAGGACTGGTCGACCTCACCGATGTGCACGTCAACGGTGAACTCAGCCTCAGCAAGGCCCACCTGTCGAATCATGGCGACTTCGCATTGCTCGCGTCTCGGCTAATCATTGACAAGGACATGTTCTGCCGTGACGGATTCGAGGCTGATGGCACGATGTGTCTGATCGGCGCGCACATCCTGGGAAAGCTGAGCTTCACCGGCTCCCACCTCGTCGGAACAATGCTGACCCCTGACCAGCTATGCAAAATTGGCATCACGGAAACGCTTATTGATGACATAGTGAATGAGAAACGGCAAGTTAGGGAGAATCTCTGGGGCGGAGG
>JBOHHD010000570.1:0-3876 GCA_050700515.1 Pseudonocardiaceae bacterium | reverse complement strand
TGCCACCTTAGCTCAGTTGGCTAGAGCATCGCTTTCGTAAAGCGGGGGTCCGGGGTTCGAATCCCCGAGGCGGCTCCCCGTCTGACCAGCGGTTCCGCCGCAAGCGGAACCGCTGGTCAGAGGTGGAGCACGATCATGTGATCGCATTGTGGTCGCAGCGCGCACCGCGCGCTCGTTCGCCAGCTCCGCGGTGGCGGCGTCCAAGGCGTCACCGAGGGAGTTTACGGCGGCCAGCGCGACCTCCTCCTGGGTGAGGTGCCCGTAGAGGTCCGCGGTGATCCCGGTCTGGGCGTGGCGCAGGGTCTTGGACACCAGCGGCAGCGGCACACCGGAGGTCAGCATGAGCGTTGCGGCCAGGTGCCGCAGGTAGTGCAGCCGTGCTCAGGGCAGCCCGGCCTGCTCGATGAGCTCGTGGAATCGGTCCAGCACCCGGTCCGGCCCCAGAGGTGCGCTGTTCTCCCTGGCGAACACTAGCTCGTCGTCCTCGTACGCCTCGGACCATTCGGCCCGCTCCACGACCAGGCGGCAGCTTGCCGCTTCAGCGCGGCTACCACCCGGGCTGACAGCCCCACGTTGGCTGCTGATCCCTTCGTCTTCGGGGCGGTGAACATCAGCCGACCGGCGACGTCGGATCGTCGGGGCGTCTGGCCGGCCTCTTCGAGTTCGGTGACCAGGGCGGCCACGTGGTCGCGGCGTAGCTGCTCCAACGACAGCGCACCGAGCGCTGGCGCGAGTTCTTTCGTGATGATCTCCGAGTACCGATACAGGCTCTTCGGCTTCAGTGCGTTCCGCTTCCCGTCCAGCCAAGCCGTGAGGTAGCTGGCCACGGTCTCCGATCGTCGACCTTGATCCCCGCGTTGTAGCGGGCCAGGACGTCAGTCAGTGCGCCTTGCGCGGCACCCTTCGTCAGGTAGCTACCTCGTCGCATGGTTTTACGCTGGCTGTCCACGCTGGGCACGTCAACGGCGAATGTCCAGGTCCCGTGGTTGCGGTCGGAGGCCAGCGCAGGGCAGCGCGCCGAGCTGACGCCCGTCGTCACCACGACAGGAACAGCGGTGATACACCCGACCCATACTTAACAGAGATCACTCCACCACCACGGGCGGCCTGGGCGCACTTGTCCAAGTACTTGGCGAGGGCCTCACCTGGGATGCGCAGTGCACCTCTCCCAATCTTGTAGGCGTTCAGCGCAGCCGCTTTCAAAATCTCGTTCGCCCGCCGCAACGACTCGGTCGAGACTCGACCGCGACCGACATGATCGCTTCCCACTGCGAGCCGTAATCCGACTGAAATCTCCAGGACCAGCCCCACCGCACGCTCACGCACCTCACGAGAGTGCCTCGAAGATCGGGTCATCTCTCCACCCTTCGCTCAGGACAGAGTCTCCATCAGACCCGGGGTGGTTCAGTGTTGGGAGCCCTGGCTCCGGGAGAGGACACCACGGCGCTGACTGTCCAGCTCGACCCCGTGCCTGGCTCGCAAAGACATGTCTAGCGTGTTTCCTTACCTGTTGGCCTCGTCGAGGAAAGTTTAGAGATCTAAACTTTCCTCGACGATGGTTGGCGGCGCGGGCAGGGAGGTGGGAGTGGGTTCCTGGATTATCCAGTAGTGGGTGTCTTCCCTCGAGGCGCCGAGCCGTGCCGGGCAGCGAGGTGGCGCCTACCGTGCGTACCTGCCGGACATGCTGGTTACGTGGCCCGTGGTGCTGAGCGCGGGGCTCTCCGCTCGTGCTGCGGAGGTCGAATCAGACGTCCGGGCACTCAGCGTCGCACCCGAGACACGTGCTCTTGAAGGTCTGGCGCGCTTTCTGCTGCGTTCCGAGGCGATCGCGTCATCGCGAATCGAGGGCATGCAGGTGGCCCCGCAACAGCTGGCACTGGCCGAGTTGGCGCAGTCGGAGCAGCTGGCGGCCACCAGCTTCACCCGCAACGCTCAGCTCGTCGCGAACAACATCACGACCCTACGCAGGGCTGCGAGCGAACTCGCCACCGCGCCGTCGATCACCGCAGCGGGAATCGACGAGCTGCACTACGCCCTGCTCCCCGACGAGCAACACCAGGGGCAGCGCACCGTGCAGAACTGGATCGGTGGCAATGATTGGCATCCTTTGGATGCCCAGTTCGTGCCCCCACCACCGGAGTACGTCGAGGCCCTGATGGACGACCTGGTCCAGTACGCGAATGGTGGGACGCACGCAGCGCTCATCCAGGCTGGACTCGTGCATGCCCAGTTCGAAACCATCCACCCCTATACCGATGGGAACGGACGAGTCGGCCGCGCGCTCATTCACACCGTGTTGACCCGCCGCGGCCTCACCCCTGCTGCCGTACTCCCGCTCAGCCTGGTTCTGCTCACCAGATCCGACGCCTATCTGGACGGCCTTACCGCCTACCGTTACGACGCGGCAACGTCGTCGGATGCTGCCCAATCCGGCCTCGAGACGTGGTTGGGGACGTTCCTCAATGCTGCAAAACTGGCCGCTGAGCAGGTCATCCGGTTCACCTCCGAGGTCTCTGAGCTGCGAGGACGGTGGCGCGAACAGCTTGCCACCCACCGCGGCGTCCAGGGCGTCCGAGAGGTCCCGCGGGCCGACTCGGCGGTCGCGCGGCTCATCGAGCTCCTTCCGGAGACGCCGCTGGTTACCGTCCGGACTGTCGAGCGCATTCTGGCGGTGTCGTCCCCCGCCGCGCGTAGCGCGCTGGAAGATTTGGCCGACGCCCAGGTGGTGACCCGTAAGAACGTCGAACGAGGAACCACCGGCTACTTCGCACAGGATGTGTTCGAGCTGCTCACCATTGCCGAGCGGCGCCTGGCCAGCACTCGATGGGACACCCGCCAGTCGCCCCCGTCTCGGCCGGTTCCGGCGCTGCCACAACGGTAAGTCCCAGGCTCGTCAGATCGCCCGGGCACGCACGTAGCGCACGTCCACAACAGATCATGCCCGAGCGGCCATCAGTCCGATCCTGCGGGATCCGGCGACGGCGTATCGAGCGGTAGTCAGGAGCCATCTAGCGCTGGACCGGCCCGACTCCGGTGCCGATGTCGAGGGCACTGCGGGTCTGATCGGTAGGCTGATGGGGGTGACCCGAACCGTGGCGGGTCCACCCGGTGGATACAGCGCCCAGTGTGAGCGCACCGATCAGCCAGGTTGAGCTTGCGGACACTGTCGCGTCGCTGCGGGGTGCTGGCCAGGATCCATGCGGTGAGCTGTCGTGCTCACCGGCGTACAGAAACCATCGGGAACACTCCAACTTTCAGTTCGGCCCGCCGCTTGGCCAGTGCGCTGTCCGAACAGGACCGCCACTCATAAAATCCCGACCGCGACATCCCCAGCCAGGAGCACATCTGCACCCTCGTGGGAGCCCCAGCCGTGTCCGGATCGTACTCCGCCTCAATGAGCTCATACCTCTCGCTCACCGATTCTCCCTCGCGAAGTATGTGGCCGCCTTTTTTAACAAAGCAAGTTCCGCTTCGAGCTCCCGGTTCCTCCGCTCCAGCTCGCGCAGTCGCGCACGCTCGGAAATATCCAGCGGCAGCCATCCCCCGCATGATTTTCCCGGTACGCCTTCACCCCATAGCCGCCGAGTAGACCGGGGGATTCTCACCTCCGAGCCCTCACAGAACCGTACGTAACGATCTCTCGTTATACGGCTCTTGTCGCTCTGGTCACCAGACTGCGGGGGCGTGGGTGACCCAGGCCCAGTGGGCGAAGGCACCTAGTCGTTTCCGTACGGTTTTGTTCCATGCCATGTGGTCCCTTTTCTTTCCCCGCAGTCGTTTGTGTTTTCGGCGGACCCACCGCAGCAGGTAGGTGGTCGTAAATTAATAACTTATTCGATGTGTGGTGCGATGGTATAGTTCCAGTCACCGTGAAAC
>JBOHHD010000569.1:0-1655 GCA_050700515.1 Pseudonocardiaceae bacterium | reverse complement strand
GGCTGGATGGTGGGGGGTGGTGAGCCTGTTTGATCATCGGTCATGAGCTCGGGTGGGCCGGGTCGTCTGGATGTGTGTATCGATCAGGTCAGTTTTGGGGTGTTGGTCAACGCGGTGCCTCGGGATGTGGTCGATGACGCGGTGGTGGTGTGCGGAGTGCGGGAGAAACGGTCGGACGGCAAGCTGCCCGCGCACGTGATCACGTATCTGACGTTGGCGTTGTGCCTGTTTCCTGACGAGGACTACGAAGAGGTCGCCACTCGGGTGACGGGGTCGCTGGACCGGTGGGGTTGCTGGAACGCCGCCTGGAGCGTGCCCAGTGCCAGTGCGATCACCCAGGCTCGGAAACGGTGGGGCTCCTCAGCAGGGCAGCCTCACCCTTGCCGTACTGCTCAGGCACTCGAACCGGATTCCTCGGCAGATCAGGAACTGCCAGACATGACCTCCCGGGCCGGTCTGTCCGTGCAGTTGCCTGGGGGCGTCTCATCTAAGAGACACTCAGGGTCACCGCCGTGCCACGATGGGTGAGTAAAATGGGGATGACTTCTTAAGGGGTAAGGAAGCAATCGAGTTGAACACCGTGATGCAGCGACGACTCGTTCAGCCCGGAAAGGCTACTGCCCCACGTTATGTGGCGCAGAGGGGCACACCGCTACTATATAGAGAATGCAGACGGGCGGACTGTTTGGGACAAGATTGCTTCAGGGCCGCCCGGGTGTATGTGAGGAAGTGACTCTGCGCCTGGGCGCAACCGGTCGCCTGTGGGCTCAACCTGTTGGGCACTTCGTGAGTTCAGATCTGCGGAGAGGTAAACGGATGTCTACGGGAATCAGTCCACTTATTGCGGCCGGGAGCCGATTCCCGGTCGGAACCGGACAACCCAACGCTGACGAGGAGCTCTCACCGATCCAGTTACGGTCCTTCCTGTTGCGCGGGGCCGAGTCCATCCACAGCAGTCCCTATGCCGGTGCCACACCCAAGACAACCACCGGGTATGACGGAACACGCAACGATGAAAGTGAGGAGTTCAACCAACCGGATTTTTCTCCGTGACTCGTAGGGATGGCGTGATCCTCGTTATCGCTGACGCGACCGACAGCACTGCCGATCAGGTGTGCGCGGAGCTGTCATCCCGGGGTGTTGGGCTGTTCCGATTCGACACAGCCGAGTTCCCCGGCCGTCTCCAGCTTCGAGCCGAGCTGGACGGCGCAACATGGCGCGGCGAACTGGTACGAGACGGTGACCGTGTTGACCTAGACGAAGTCCGGTCGGTGTACGTACGCCGACCTCGCCCGTTCGAGGTACCCGCGCACCTCACCGTCGCCGAAAGGTGGCATGCCGCCACTGAATGCCGCTATGGCCTCGGTGGTTGCCTCACCTCGCTGCCAGTTCGGTACCTGAACCACCCCAGCCGCGCCGCCGACGCTGCCTACAAACCCAGACAGCTCAAGGACTTGCAGGCGTGCGGGCTCACCACTCCGCCTACGTTGGTCACCAACTCTGCTGACGCCGTACGAGAATTCGCTGCCTACTATGGTCTTTTAGTGTGCAAGTCCATCGCTGCGAGCGTGCTCCATACCGGTGACACTGCCCATGTCGTCTATACTCGCCGCATCACCGACAACGACCTCAGCGACCTCGGTGGTATCGACTAC
>JBOHHD010000568.1:0-1730 GCA_050700515.1 Pseudonocardiaceae bacterium | reverse complement strand
GTCTTGCGCCGGAGTCCTCGGGGTCGACCGCGCCGCGCACGGTCTTGGCGTCCACCGCGACCGCCAGCAGCGCCCGATCCGCACCCCCCGCCGGATCGGCTGCGGACACCCCTGAGCTCAGCCCGGCCCGCTCGGCCGGCCACGCGCCGATCACGGCGTCGACCGCGGCCGCGCCGACACCGGTCAGCACCGGCCACAGCGTCGTCTTCGACGGGCACGTCGGTGTCGGTGTCCTCGGTGGACACGACGACCGCAGCGCCCCGAAGAGGCGGGCCAGCAGCTCGGCCGACACATCGGCGATCCATCCGGCAATCGCGGTGAACGAGCCCATCCCGGCCAACGCCCCCGCCACACACAAGGTCAACACCACCGCGACCGGGTGATCACGACCCTGATCACTACGCCCATCAGAGATCCCGGCGAACCGTCCCAGCAGCTCAACACCACCCACCGCGGCATCAGCCACACCATCCCCGACATCGGAATCAGACCCGACACCATCGATCGCCGACGCGCACGACTCGGCGATGGCAGGATGCACCAGCAACCAAGCTCCGGAACCGGACGAAGGTCTGTGGAAGGACACTCGCCCCACCGGAGCTTCGTTACCCCACCGCCGCGACACACCGACGATCACCGATCCACAACACGACACAAAACGATCTTGGAACAACCGTGCCCGGTATGAGGGCCAGCGAAGAGGGACGGTAAGCGGGATGCCAGGAGGGGGCAACGATGCCGTGGACCGAAGCTCAGCCCACGCCCATGTCACCAGGTGTCACTTTACCGATTCTGACCTGCGGAAACAGGTGTCATTTGCTGTGCCATACTCAGCTTGTCTTTTAACCCTTGGGTGGAAGCTGGGTATCCCGGCTGAATCATGGGTACGGCCCATGGTTGATCATGTCCTCGACCAAGAGGGACAGAACCACAACCAAGGGCCGTGATGATCAGTGTGCCGGGTACCGCTGTGGGCGGTGCGTTAGGGGTATTGACCGGGTTCCGGCAGGAGTTGTACGGGTGTCTGACCGCGCGGAGCGATGCCCTGTTCGAGCTGGCTGAGGCGGTGTTATGCGCTGAGGGCCCGGTTACCTCGTTGGTGGAGTTATCGCTGGTCGGCGAGCACCGGCGCGGGTACGGGGCGTTGTATGACGGTTTGGCCGCCGGCAGGCTGGATCCGCAACGGCTGCGGTGGTCACTGACCGCGCTGCCGCTACCCCGGGCCGCGGACGGGCGGATCATCCTGAGCGTCGATGTCAGCCCCTGGTTACGCCCCGACGCGGCGACCTCATCGCAGCGGTTGTTCTGTCATGTCTATGGACGTGGCAAGGGTCTATGGACGTGGCAAGGGCCAGGCTCAGATGATCCTGGGCTGGCCCTATTCCTTCGTCGCGGCCCTGGAACCGGGCCGGAGCAGCTGGACCGCGTTGCTGGACGCGGTGCGCCTGGGCCCGCACGAGGACCCGACCCTGGTGACCACCGAGCAGATCCGTGAGGTGATCGACCGGCTGCGCAGCGCCGGTCACTGCAACGACGGCGATGCCAACATCCTCATCGTGCTCGATGCCGGCTACGACGTGACTCGGTTGGCGTTCCTGCTCGCTGACTTGCCCGTCGAGCTGCTCGGTCGGCTGCGCTCGGACCGTGTTTTCCGGTTTCCCGCACCACCACGCCAGCCTGGCACCATCGGGCGCCCGCCCCAACACGGACCCGAGTTCGCCCTGTCCGAC
>JBOHHD010000567.1:0-1626 GCA_050700515.1 Pseudonocardiaceae bacterium | reverse complement strand
TGACGCCACTCACGAGGGGCCTCGCCCCAGGTCTTCCGTGCCGTTCCAGGCGACCATGATGCTGTAGGCGAGCGCAGTGCCGAAGGGCTGCACGACGACGATCCAGTCCGATTCCAGCACGGGAGGGCGGGTGAGCACCTCACCCGGCCGGCCCTCGACCAGGGAGGAGCGCCAGCCGGCCAACGTCACACCGAGGTACATCGCAAACCATGCGGCGACCAGCGAGCCGAGTACGGCGGCCACCAGGATCACCGGGCCACGCCTGCGCCGCAGCAGCCACAGCGTGGCGCCGGTGAGCAGCCCGGCGGCCATCCCGAGCAACACGAAAACCGCCATCGCCTCGAACCGGTGCTCGCTCTGCCCGAGCAACGGAAGTAGCCCGATCCGGCCACTGGCCGGATCGATGACAACGCCGACCAGCTGCGGTGGGGCGAGCCAGGACCACAGCCAGCCCAGCGGCAGCCCCAGCGCGGCCACCACGCACAGCACCCGCCACGCAGGCAGCACGTCGGCGCGAACCACCACCGGGGACGGCGAGTCCACTACCCCTGGCGGGTGCACCGTCTGGATCTCGGCGCTCACACCAGCTCCGGGTCTGCCGCGGCGTAGGCACCGTGGGCGCTGCACCGGGCCGACCAACCCGACGGGGTCACCTGCACCACCATCCGGCGCGCACATCGCGGGCAGTACCGCGGCGGCTCCAGGGCACGGCGGCGCACGCAGACGAGGTGGTCCCCTTCTCCCGCCGGTCGACCGCAACCTTCACAGAAGCTCACAATGTCTCACCCAGGGCCTTGATCGGCATCTGGAGCTCGCCGAGCATCTGGATGTCACTGTCGGCCGGCCGGCCCAGCGTCGTCAGGTAGTTGCCGACGATGATCGCGTTGATACCGCCCAGCATGCCCTGGCGGGCGCCCAGATCGCCCAACGTGATCTCCCGGCCACCGGCGAAGCGCAGGATCGTGCGCGGCAGCGCCAGCCGGAAGGCCGCGACGGTGCGCAGCGCCTCGGTGCCGGCCAGCACGGTCTGCTCCTCCAACGGGGTACCGGGCCGGGGGTTGAGGAAGTTCATCGGCACCTCGTCGGGCTCCAACTCGGCGAGCTGCGCGGCGAACTCCGCTCGCTGCGCCACCGACTCCCCCAGCCCGATGATGCCGCCGCAGCACACCTCCATCCCGGCCGCGCGCACCATCTGTAGCGTCTCGAAACGCTCCTCCCAGGTGTGCGTGGTCACGACGTTCGGGAAATGCGAGCGGGCGGTCTCCAGGTTGTGGTTGTAGCGGTGCACGCCCATCGCGGCCAGCTCGTCCACCTGCGCCTGGGTGAGCATGCCCAGCGAGCAGGCGATGTTGATCTCCGCGGTCTCCGGTTCGGCACGGATCGCCTCGATCCCGACTTTGACCTGGGACAGCAACCGCTGGTCCGGCCCACGCACCGCGGCGACAATGCAGAACTCGGTCGCCCCGGTGGCCGCGGTCTCCTTGGCGGCCTGCACCAACCCGGGGATGTCCAGCCAGACCGCGCGCACCGGCGAGCTGAACTGCCCGGACTGCGAGCAGAAGTGGCAGTCCTCCGGGCAGCCGCCGGTATTGACGCTGACGATGCCCTCGACCTCGACCTCCGGAC
>JBOHHD010000566.1:0-3055 GCA_050700515.1 Pseudonocardiaceae bacterium | reverse complement strand
GTGCTGCTCGCGCTTACCATTGTGGTCAGTGTGCTCACCGTGGTCCCGGGCCGGGCGACCCGGCTCCAGGGCGGCGTGCACCTCGTGTTGCTGGCCGCGTTCCTGTTCCTCGCCGTCAACCCCTGACCCGGCTGAAGCACCTGCTGGTTTCGGGTTTTCATCGTGGGGATGGGGGCGGGGGATCGGCATGGCCCAGTCCTGCGTCGCGGGCCGTGGCGATCGCTTGCGCCCGGTCGGGCAGGTCCAGTTTCGCCAGGATATTGGCAACATGGTTGCGAACCGTCTTGGCGCTGAGGTAAAGACGGTGGGCAATGTTCTGGTTGCCACAGCCTTGGGCGAGGAGTTCGAGGATCTCCAACTCCCGCCGGGTCAGTTGCGGAAAGGAATTTGGTGCGGCGCGCCCGGCCAACCGACCGAGTACCTGATCGGCCACTCCGGTTCCGAAAACGGCACCGCCGGCGACGATGGAACGCAGTGCCCGGGCGATGTCGGAATGACTGGCGCCTTTGAGCAGATAACCGCGTGCCCCTGCCTTGAGCGCGGCGAGCAGCATCTCATCATCGTCGTACATGGTCAGGACCAGTACAGCTGTGTCCGGGTGCGTGGCGAGCAGTTGTTTGGTGGCTTGCACTCCGTCCAGGTCGGGCATGTGCAAATCCATCACGACCACATCAGGATGGTGTGCTGCACCGACGGTGACTGCCTCGCTCCCACTGGCGGCGGTGGCGACGAGCTCGAAATCCGGTAGGGTGGCCAGAACCGCACGCAGCCCCTCGCGCACGATAGGATGATCATCGGCGATCATCACTTTTATCGCCGACTCGGTGGTCATGAGACGGCCAGGGGCAGCAGTGCGCGGATGCGGCTACCGCCGCCGGTGAGGCACTGGGCGATGAAAGTGCCACCGAGCTCTTCGGTACGTTCACGCATAGAAGTCAATCCAATTCCGGCTTGGTAGTGGTCGGGCAATCCGATCCCGTTATCGGTAACCTCGACGAGTAGTCCGCTTTCGAACGTCAGTGCAACGGTACAATAGCTGGCGGCCGCATGACGTACCGTATTCGTGATCGCTTCGGTCACGATCCGGTATGCAGCCACCTCCACTGCGGCCGGCAGTTCGCGGATGTCATCCGAGGCGGTGAAAGTGATTTCGATCGTTGACCCCCCGGTACCGACGGTGAAGGCGGAGATGTGCGAACGGATCGCCCCGATCAGGCCGAGGTGATCGAGCGTGGAAGGGTGCAGATTATCCACTAATTGGCGAACTTCCCGGATACAGCTTTGTAGTTGCTGCTCAAGTTCACCGAGCACGCCCTCGACCTGATCGGGGTTGACTCCCAGCAGCGCTCGGGCGGCTCCCACCTGCATGGTCATTCCCGCCAGAGTGGGGCCGAGCCCGTCGTGCAAATCGCGGCGTAGCCGGCGCCGTTCTTCCTCCCGAGAACGCACCAGGCGTTCGCGGGAGCGCAGTAGAGCGGTGGTCAGGCTGACCATTTGGGCGGCCAAGGCAGCTTGTCGGGCCAGATCTTCCAGGATACTGCGCTCAGCGGTGGTGAACGGCTGGGTGAGCGAACGGGGGGCAACCAGTAACTGACCGACGACCTGACCTTGATAGGCCATGGCGAATGCCTCTGGTGCACCTACTTGCCGTCCGTGGCTGGCCACCAGTCGATGGCCGTCCGTCGCGCCATGGGTCAGCTCGATCGCGGCATAGGGCAGCTGCAGGCTATCCGTGATGGTCTCGACCACCTGGGGCAATACTGCAGCGGGATCCACCGTCTGCTCCAGGCGGCGGCTGAGCTGGCTGACCACCGCGTAGGGATCGTCCCGGTCGCCATAGAGCAGTCGGTTGACCCCATTTTGCACTCTTTCGCGTAGTGGGCCAAAAAGCATTGCAATACCGCCGACGGCCACCGCCTGCTGCCACTTCGCGCCGGTAGCGAATATCATCCCGGAGCCGGGGTTCGGGTCAGTGTTGAATACCATGTTCAGCAGCGTCACGATCCCCACATAAGCGCCCATGACCAGCACCGTCAGTGTCGTGTAAACCAGCGATCTGTTGAGGAAGAGGTCAATATCGTATAACCGGTACTTCAAAATTGATATTGCCATCGCCGCCGGTACTGTCGTCACGGGAAGAATCCATGTCCACGGCACGTCAAAATACTGGAGGACGATCGCGGCCGGAATGAAAGCCGCTCCCAGCCCGAGCCATTTCAACTGCTGACGGGTGTCGCCCTTGGCATGCCACCAGCGCACGACCAGCGAGCCGACCGCCGCGATCGTGCTCAAGGCGACTCCCAGGAGACCCGCCCCGTTGATCCACAGCATTGCCTCCGTACGGTTCTGCAGGTTCGGATCGCCCCAGGCGGCCACCGCCACACCCACTACGAGCAAGCTCAGACACGCCACCGCGACCCATGCCACCGGTCGCCAGGCACGCGAGGGCAGACGACCGTCGGGAAAGGTGAGCAGCGCCAGAGGCAGCAGTCCGTAGGTCACTGCGGGCGCCCACACGGACAACCACGCCATCAGCTGATAGCGGCTGAAACTGACTCCCAGCGCGGCGAGCGCGCCACTCAACCCGATCACCACGAACAGCCAACCGACCGGGTTGCGTGGTTGGCGGGGCACCACGAGGCCACCCACCAGCGTGAAGGTGAACGCTGCTATCAGGGGAGAATCAAAGAGATCCAACAATGGGTTTGGACCGGCAGCTGTTCCGGATAGTTGACCCGTTACGATTCCCCCCAGTAGCAGTGCACAGATGATGATGAGAGTAAGCACGAACCCCCGCGGCGCGGTCGTTGATACTCCTTGAGTGTTCAGGTCCGGCACGGAGGTGGCAGAGCTATCCCGCGCGGATGCCCTGCGGCGAAGCCGCACCAAGCTGGCAAGCCCCATGAGCCCATCCTGACTTCTCCAGGGTAACGTGACGCCCCCGACGGTACCTCAGCATTTCCCCGCAATCCGACGAATCCAGTTGCATTCGTTGGGGTTGGGGACGAGGCGATCGCCACCTGGCGGAAATGTCAGCTGACTGTTTTCGCTCGCA
>JBOHHD010000565.1:0-5551 GCA_050700515.1 Pseudonocardiaceae bacterium | reverse complement strand
ACCTCGAACCGACCGAGGGTGGCGCCAGGATCCGCTGGCGCGTCTCATTCCTGCCGAAGGTGCCCGGCACCGGATGGCTGTGGCGCTGGGGGCTCAGGCGATTCGTCGACCAATCCGCGCGAGGCTTGGCCGCCTATGCGGGCAAGCAATGGACTGAAGGACGATCGACGGCGCTCTCGACCGACGAGCCGAGTGCACCGTAAGCATGTGGCGCGTCATCCCGGCGGTATCCCCGTCGAGCTGCTCGTATAGCGGAGCTTGAGCCATCCCGATGGCTCGATGTCTATACTTTTGCGCTCAGTATGTACTGAGCACCATGCCCAAACGTCTGATCGACATCGACGATGAGCTGCTGCTCGCGGCACAGGCGGTCCTCGGGGTGGGGAAGTTCAAGGAGACTGTCCGGGCCGCGTCGGAGCAGGTGATCTCCCGCGGGAGCCGGGCCGGAACGCCGGCGTCCAGTCTGCTGGCCGACTTTGCGGCCGCCACGCGTGATCTCTCTGACCCCGAGGTGATGGATGCCGCCTGGCGATGAGCGTCCGGTGGTTGATCGACAGGTCCGCGCTCGCGCGGGCCGGCAAGCCGGGGGTGGCCCGGGTGTTGGCGCTGCGGATCGATAGTGGGCTCATCGCGGTCAGCGTGGTGACCGAACTCGAAGTCGGCTTCTCAGCCCGCTCTACGAGCGATCACGATGACATCCTTGGCCTGCTTGACCAGCTGGTCCGGATCGTATTGCCGGTTCGAGCCGAGCAGCTCGCCCGCGACTTGCAGCGGCGGCTGGTCGAACGGGGCCAGCATCGTGTGGTTGGCGTGGCCGACCTGCTGGTGGCGTCCGCGGCCAAGGAAGCTGGGCTGACGGTGCTGCATTATGACGGTGACTTTGACCTCGTCGCCTCGGTGACGGGCCAGTCCTGTGAGTGGATCGTGCCGGCCGGTACGGCCGACTGAGTGGTAGATCAGATTGCGGTGCTCTCCAAGCTGCCTCGGTGTCAATCGATGCGTCCGAAGAAGCCAGTACCGCTCCCGGGCAGATCGACGAGGAACCGCCGGTCCAGAAACCGGTTGGCTCGTTTGCAGGAGGTCTCCGACGCCATCACGCAGCAGTGACAGGCGGCCCCGTGCAAGAAGTCCTCGGGGTCCTGGGGTGTGCGCATCGCGCAGATCGGGTCCGACGAGCATCGAGTTGCTCGGTAGAGGGCGGTGGACACGACTCGTTGCAGGTGAGCGGGTTCGCTCAGTTGCACAAGTCCGCCGAGGGTTCCGTCGCTGTCGGACGCAGTGGTGCAGATGAGCAACCCCGCCGCCGCGGATTTCCCGTCGGCCTCGGGCCAGGCGTAGAGCCGCTCGCTCAGGCTCGCTGCCGAGTAACCGCATGTCATAGCCATTTCGCGGATCAGGACGTGGGCGAAGGTGTGGACGAGCCAGTAGCGCGGGGGCTTGAGCCGGGAGTCGGGATCGACGATCTTGGCGGTGTCGGAGAACCGGCGGGAGAAGTTGCGGCGATGCGCAGCACGGTAGGCGCGCCATAGGTTCGTCTCGTGCACTCGGTGCTCCCAGGATGTGACCGCCTGCTCGTCGAGTTGGAGGAAGATGCCCTCGCCCCGGTCCTCGGTCGCGACCGTCCAGGCGGGCCGGAGTGCCCTGGTCAGCGGCGCAAGCCGTTGCGGCAGATCGCCGACCCGTTCCATATCATCGATGTGCGTGTAGCCCACGAGAGCGTTGACCTTGCGTAGCCGCTCGACCGCCAGCACTCTGGTGATCTCTGGCCGCAGGTCGAGATCGCGGTCGCCGGTGGACAGAGTCAGACCGCTTGCCTGGTCCTCGTACCGGGCGCCGGGCGGGTCCTTCAGCAGGTATCGCCATTCGGGGACGAGCCGGTCGACCGGATCCCATGTGCGGAGCTTCTCCTCCTGTTCCGCGATAGAGGCAGGGGGTTCGGACGCAGCGATGACCACGTGGTTCAGTTCCTCATCGGACAACGCGGTCACGTCGACCTTACTGCTTTCGATAAGGTCTCGAAGCATATCGAGACTGTGGCGGTCTCAAGCGGTGAGCGCATCACGGGCGTCCATTAGTGCTTTGTCAAGCACTTCTGCTGGGGTTTTGAACCCCAGTGTTTTCCGGGGCCTTCGGTTCAGTTTCGCCGCGATCTCGTCGAGCTCGGCTTGAGTATAGCACGACAGATCAGTTCCCTTCGGCAGATACTGCCGAACCAGTCCATTCGTGTTCTCGTTACTCCCGCGCTGCCAGGGGGAATGCGGATCACAGAAAAACACCGGAACATTCGTGGCCACGGTGAACACGGCATGGTCAGCCATTTCCACACCCTGGTCCCAGGTCAACGACCGCCGCACCTGCTCGGGCAGATCACCGATACGCCGGGACAGGATCGCCGCGACCCGATCAGCGCACCGGTCATACGGAATCCGTGCTAACATGAAAATCTGCTGTGCCGCTCCACTAGAGTCGCGACTCGCGATTTCCCGGCCTTACCCAGAATCAAATCCCCCTCCCAATGACCGGGCACGGCCCGGTCGGCGGCCTCGGTGGGACGCTCGCTGACGTTGACCATCCCGACGATCCTGGCCTGCTTCGGACGGGTCGACCCCTGCGGGACCCGCGCCGCCCGCCCGGTGCGCAGCGTCAGCTTCAGTTGTGTCCGCAGCTCGCCCCGAGCCTGCAGAAACAACGTTTGATAGATCGTTTCGGCGGACACACGCATCTCTGGGTCATCAGGATGGTCTTCTTTGAGTCTGCCCGAGATCTACTTCGGGAAGAAGTCATCACTTAGCTTGTCCGCGACCGCATCGTGCAACCGCCTGTTGTCCTCCAATTTCCGCGGTTTCGGACGAGCCTTCAGCATCTCGTATCGTTCCTGCGCCGCGTGAACCCCGTATTTGTCCCGTCCACCATTCCGGGCAATCTCTCGTGAGATCACCGACTGGTTCCGTCCCAACCGGGTAGCGATCGACCGATCCGATAATTTCTCGCAAAGACCTCGCAGAATCTCATCTCGCTCCTCGACCGTCAGTACCTTACCGCGCACTCAAGCCTCCGTTCATCACATAAGATCATCTCATGTGATGCACTGACCCCTTGAAACCGCCCCTGAGCAGTTACAAAACAGGATACTTGAGCCGACACCTCACAAAAATAGGCAGATGATCGGATCCCGTCTCAAGCAATACCTCTGCCTGTACTGGTAGTTCTTGGGGCGCCACGCAATAGTCAATTGATTCTTCCGGGTTCTTGGTGGGATATGTCGGCTTCGCCGGCGTTGGGTAGGCTCGCAGGGACGGGTGCGCATCGAGCCAGGAAGCGGCTGGCATATTGAAGTCACCGACAAGGAGCCACTGATCGCTCAATTCCTGAGTCATCGCCACGAGTCGCTGCGCGGCGTTTGCTCTGTGGTCTGCATCGCTGCGTGGCAGGTGTGTGCTGCCGATCCATACTGGTCCGTTAGCGGTTTGAAACTTGGCGAACACGACGCAGCGCTGCTCGGATGGCTCACTGCCGTCGTAGAGCTTCGGCGGCCACACGAGCTGTCGTTGCTGGGCGGCAAGAATCGGCAGCTTGCTCAGCAAGGCATTGCCAAACCCTCCGGTCGGCGAGTCCTTACCGAACTCGAAGATAGGTACGAAAATCGAGGTGTAGCCGCAGCGGTTCGCTACCTCATCGAGCTGTGCCGGACGTCCCCATGACTCATCCACCTCAACGAGCGACACCACGTGTGGGTCGGTTGCTTGTACCAGGTCGGCTACAGCTTCCAGATTTGCTGCGTCGGCATCGTCGCGCCATGAGTGAATGTTCCAGTGCAGTATCCGCAGTTCGTCTGCCTGGTCGTGATGAGGCGAGGTCATAGAGCGGATCCCTAGTTGAGTAAGTTGCACCGAGTGGCGAGCGCACGAAGTTCGGACGTCCGGCTCTCCCGCGTGAGGAGTTGAGGCACCAGTTGGTGGGTCAGTCGGTGGTGACGCAGTTCGTTAGGGGCAATTGTCTCAGCCTGGATCAGCGCAGTTATGGCGGCAGCGTCGTTTCGCACCTGTGCATAGCTCCGTGCCACGTCGATAAGAAAGCGGGCTCGTCGTTCAGTGAGCGGCTTCGGCATTTGGTCGAGCTGCACCGCGGGGATATGATGGAGAGCGCCCTGCGCGTCACCCAGCTCGATCGCGATAGCGACCTGGTGAATGGCCACGTTGGTCGGGCCGAAGACGGTAGCGAGGTCGCAGCGGTCCTGCCCCAGCTCGTCCGCGCACACCGTGGCTGCTTTCAGGGCCGTGTGTGCCTCTCGACTGTCTCCTCGTCGGGCTGATGCGGCTGCGGCGCTGAGCAAGGCAGCACCGCGGAATGAGAGAGCAGTGCGCCTGCCGTCGGGTGCTGCACCCTCCAGCTGCACGGCGGCTAGGAGGGCGGTGCGGGTGGCTTCGGGGTAATTCTCGGCCCGCCTGTGCACTTCGGCGAGGCAGCGCGTGGCAGCAGCAACCCGCAGTAGGTCGCCCGCGTGTTCTGCGGCCTGGATGGCTCGCTCTGTCGCGATCCAGGCCCCGATCGGGCTGTCGGCCTTGATCAGCGTCCAGCCAGCTACGGCGTAGACGTCGGACAGCGCCAAATGAGCGGCACGCTCATCCCCGTGGGGCTGCATGGTCGCGGCCTCAACGCAACCAATCAGGGTGGGCAAAGAGTGTTCAAGTGCGCCGTAGTCGGAGGACAGTGACACGTGCATGGCTCGATCGACCATCACGCGCAACGCGGGGAGATCTCGCGCTTCATCGTTGAGCGAAGCGGCTGCTCGGCGAGCGGCGTCCATCGGATTGAGCACAGCGTTGTATGTGGCCTTAGCCCACGATGCATGCGTCGGAGCGGAGAGTGTCAGTGGTGCACCCTTTTGATGTAGCGCCTGTAGGGTGTCGTTTATACCAAGCGCAGATATGGCCGCTGTGGTAAAGCCGTAGCCGAGTATCAATCGACGGGTAGCTGGACTTATAATTTCCCAATTATTTGCATCGGCATCCCCGCCGAGCGGGACGAGGGTAAGACGGCCATTTATGATGACCGGCAGTAACGTATCGGCGGGGGTGTCAAAATTCAGCAGCTCCGAGCCCTCGTGTTCGTCGTTGGGTTGTGGTTGTGCAGAGTCCGTTGACAATTCATGGGTTTCGGAATCATTGATATCTTCACTTAGCAGTTCCCCGAGCTGCTTGACCGACACTTGCAAGCAGTGAGCAAGCTTCGGTCGTAGCCACGGTTGCGGGCCACCCTCAGTCTCACCGCTTTCCCATCGTCGGACGGTAGTCGTATCAACACCGAGCTGCTCGGCAAGCTTCTCCTGCGTGAAGCCGACCGTCTTTCGTCGTTTTGCCAGCCGATGCCGCTTGGCCGCCATCCCATACCCCTCCTTGATCCCCTACGACCCGGTTTGCCCAGTTCACCCGCCTCAACGCCCTATTTTTGCTCGGTTGCCACCGAGAAGGCGCTCTGTATTCGGCCCGCTACGGCCGGTTGGATCACAGGGTACGGCCGAGACCGGCCTGGCAGCAACGGAGGTAGAAGG
>JBOHHD010000564.1:0-7200 GCA_050700515.1 Pseudonocardiaceae bacterium | reverse complement strand
GCTTCCGGCAGCAGGTTGACCACGGCAGGGTCGACCTGCGCCCAGCCCTTGGCGTCACCGAGAATCTCGACGGTGAACTGGTCCACGACCGTTCCGGTATTGCGCACCAGCACCGCGCAGCGAGCTTCGCCACCGGGAGTTACCGCAATGATCCGGCGTTCCAGGGACGTGATGGCACCCATGGACGTCGATTGTGCTCAAGTGCAGTGGACTTCGATCACTGACACAGGGGTGGTACCCGGGGCAATGAGGCTCGCCCGATCGGGCAACCGATTCGGTCCGTATGCCCACCCCGCCGAGGGAGTTGTGCCGACCGGAGCCTCCCTATTGTCGCAGTGGTGATGTCCGCTCTCGAGGAGGCGCCATGCACGGGAGCGCGCTGAGCAGCCGATTCGGTCGCGCCCTGATCCTTCTCGTCGTCGCGGCCGCCATTGCTACCGGGTTGGTGCTGGCCGGAGCCGGTCAGCCGACTCCCGCCCACGCCGCCGTCTCCCCCGGCACGACCCAACTCGTCTCCGTCGGGCAGCAGCCCTCCGCCGAAGGTAGCGGACAGGCCGCGGTCTCCGCGGACGGCCGCTACGTCGCCTTCGCCACCCTCACCGATTTCGACCCGCGCGACGCCGACCGGGAGAACGACTCCAACCTCGACGTCTACGTACGGGATCTGCGGGAGCAGCGAACCATCCTGTTGTCCCATGGCGTTCTGCTGCCACTGGACAACATTCTGCGCTCCGAGGGGCTGCCCGATGTCCTGGCGGTGCCCGCCAATGGCCACAGCGGGAACCCGTCCATCTCAGCCGACGGCCGCTACGTCGCCTTTCAGACGACCGCGAACAACCTCGGTGCGCAGGACCACGACGGCAGGGCCGATGTGGTCGTGGTGGACCGGGACCCCGACGGGGACGGCGTCTTCGATGAGCAGCAATGCCCGATCCTGCGGCTGTACTGTCACGAGTTCACCCGGGTGAGCCCGGACCGGTTCGACGACCAGGGACGGCGGGTGGGCGCCGCCGGGACCCCCAGCATCTCCGCGGCGGGAGACGTCCTCGCCTGGGTGGGTGTCGTGCTGCCCGACGAGACGAGTCTCGACGACGGCCAGGACCCCTCCCTCGGGGCGCCGATCGTCTACCGCAGTTCCCTGGACAGGGCAGCCAGCGGCGCTGTCGCCGCAGTGCGGTCCCAACAGGTCAACGCGAGAACCGAGGGATTGGTCGTCAGAAGCGAGACCGCGCCCGCGCTGTCCGCCGAGGGGAACAGGATTGCGCTGGTGGCTCAGGGTGAGCTGCAAGGCGAGCTCCAGGCGCGAACCGATGTACCCGTGCGCTCCGCCGTGCTCGGCGTGGACATCACCACCCCCGCGCTCCCCGAGACGGGAGGCGAGGGCTTTGCCGCGACGAGGCTCGACGTCGACGAGGCAGGCGCGCCGCTGACCTTCCCCCGGGGCTACAAGTCCGCACCCACGCTGTCCGGCGACGGCAGCCTGGCCGCCTTCACCTCCCCGGGCGCCGGAACCCAGGTGGTCCGCACCGTCACGTGGGAGGACGGCCAGGCCCCCCGGTCCACGGTGGTGTCGATCGACACCAGCGGGAATCAGGTTTTCGGCGCCGATCCGGCGCTCTCCGCCAACGGCCGCTACCTCGCTTTCACCACCTCCGCCCGCAGCACCCACAACGGGGTGGACGGAACGCAGACAGAATGCAATCCGGATCCGGGAACACGCGGTTCCCTGCTCGGTATCGGCCTGCGTATCGACATTGACATCGAGATCGACATCGATCCTCTTTATGTCGATGTGGACGTCGACATAGATCTCGGCCCTGGCGAGGGCACACCCGGCCTCGGTGAACCACCACCGCTGCTGCCGGCGGACCCGGCCGCCATTTCGCACTGCGACATCGTGGTCCGGGACCTGGTCCTCGACGCGGCGCAGACGGCGGCGAACCTGCCCAGGCTGCCTGCCGAACTCGCCTCACCCAGCCTGGGCCGCGACTGCGACGAGGCACTGGCAGCCGAGGACACCTGTGAGGGTGACGACGCCAGCGGATTCCCGGCGTTGTCCGCGGACGGTGGCGTCGTGGCCTATGAATCAGAAGCCGCCACGCTGGTTCCCGACGACTCCAACGGCCACGTGCAGGATGTCTTCGCGCGCACCTTCGCGCCGAGGCTGACCGGTGACCCGCTCAACTTCTTCACCATCGAACCCGGCAGTTCCACCCTCGGTACCGCCACTCTGCGCCACGTCGGTTTCGGCCCCCTCGTCGTGGAATCGATCGCGGTCACCGGGGTGAACGCGGCCGACTTCACCGTGACCGCCCAGACGTGCCTCGGCCGGACCCTGCAGGCGGGCGATTCCTGCCTGGTCACGGTGCGGTTCTCCCCCCCTGACGTGGGACCACGCGAGGGTGCGTTGGCTGTCGGTTACCGCGGTACGGGATCGCCGCTGCCCGTGCCGCTGCTCGGCGTCGGCGACCGGCAGCCACCCCGGGCTTTCACCAGCATTCCTGAGCCGCTGTCCTTCGGAGCCAACCTGCCGCTGTCGGTCAGCCCGACCGGTACTGTCACGGTGCGCAACACCGGCGCCGCGCCATTGACGATCAGTGCCGTGGGGATCCCCAGCGATGGGGGCCCAGCGCAGTTCCCACTGGACTACACGATCGTCGACGACGGCTGCACCGGCCGCACCCTGCAACCCGAGGAGACGTGCACGGTGACGCTGCAATACAGCCCGCAGGGCGTCGGTGAGCGCCCCGCTGTGCTCCGCTTCGACGACGACGCACCCAACGGACCGCATCTGGTCGCCCTGCAGGGCAGCGGGATCACGCCGCTGCTGCAGTTCAACCCCGCTGTGGTGCCGGACGGCAAGGTGAGCACCCTGTTCGGCTCCGGGTTCGCGCCGCTGCGCAGCGTGATCGTGCGGGTGCCCGAGGTCCCCGGCCCGATCATCGTCACCACGGATTCGGCGGGGAACTTCAGCACGCCGGTGGTAATCTTCCCGAACTCGACGCCGGGTGCCCGCATCACCGACGCCACCATCGACGGCCACCAGCCGCCGATCACGACGACCGCAAGTCTGCTCGTCGTCCCCGGCACCCTGGCACCCCCCGAATTCAGCAACCGCCGCTAGCTCTCCACCCCGCCGGGGCCGCTATTCGGAGCTGAATCGCGGCCCCGACATCTCGCTGAGCACTATTCAGCCGAATCGCCATCGCGGAACCCGCGGGGCATGCTAGCGTGCCCCGCGGGTGTAACAGTCGGCACTGGCTGAGCGATTGCCATAACAAGAAGAGGGGGTTGCCCATGCCTTGCGAGACGGCCGATCAGCAAGGCTTTTGTGAGCTTATCCGCGAGTGCCTTCACCCCACCAAACCCGGCCAGCGCCAACCCCTTCCGATCGTGATGCTCTGGAGCCCGAGCCGCAGCGGCAAGTCCGAGCTCTTGGATCAGGTGCACAAGCGCTTCTACCGAGGAAGGCCCGCGGTACGCCGCCAGGGAGACGAGCTCGGCAAGCGGCCCTACGAAGTCGTCCTCCAGCTCGCCGACCACCTGGGCCGGGACGTCGAGCGGTTCGGCAGGCTGAAGTTCCCGCGGTTGTTTCTCGGAATGCTCGCGATTCGAGGCCCACTGAATAAACCTGCCACTAATCGCGCGGAGATGATTCGCAGAACGGTCCCGGATCGAGAACGCCTGAAGCAGTGGGCGCACGCCACGTCCGGCGCGTTGCTGGACGCCGTCGCGGCCGACAAACCGACACGGGTCTTCGTCGGGCTCGTGGTGGAAGGTGTGCTGGCCAGGTTGGAAACGGTTCCTCTGTTACGTGGTCAGGGCCTACGGTGGTACCGCGAAGGACTCGGGCTGCATTTCACGGATCCGATCGAGGCTCTCGTCGACCTCGCCGCACAGGAGGCAAACGGCCGGCGGACCTCGGTCGACGAGGTACTGTGCCGGGCCTTCCTCGCCGACCTTCGGGATGGGTGCTCGAACAAGTTCCGCCAGCTCTACGACCGCAACCAGCACTGCTTGGCGGTGCTGGACGATGCTGACTCTCCAGCTGCGCAGGCGTTCTTCGAGATCCTCGGGACCCAGCGCGCGGGTCAGTGGGATCCGCTGCTGATCGTCGCGGGTTCGTCGAGAAGGATTTCGAACGCCGAGCATCCGAATACTGAACAATGGCCGGTCCGAAGCGCCCACCAGGCGAGCTACGCCGATTGGATCCAGAACCGGAACGTGCGCCAGGGATGGGCGGCGCTGTACCCGGTGACGCTCGGGGGCATCACGGAAGCAGAAGCAACAACATGTTTCGCCCCGAGGATTCCGGATAACGTAGCGCGGCTGCGCGGGGAGGGCATCAAACTGGCCGGGGTACCCGGCGGCGCGGAACACGCCGTGACATTCGCGCACCAGCTCACCGACGGCCACCTCGGTGGCCTGCGCCTGGCGCTGCAGGTCTTGACGCGCGAGCGGGTCCGGGCCGTGGACGAGCCCATGGATCTGCGGCGGCTACTCGAATGGCCGGACCAGGACGGCACGGCGCTCGCCGAGACGATCCTGCACTGGATCCTCGACCCCTGGCCGGCCAGTATTCGGCGACTGCTCATCAGCAGCAGCGCGGCACGAGACTTCGGCGATATCGCGCTGGCCCGAGTGTTGCAGGGGGAGCCGGCGCGCCAACTGATCATCGATTTTCGATCCCGCGACACGTGGGTACGTCATGGCGATGGTCCACCGGCCCTGCACCCGTTGGCGCGTCGCGTTCTCCTGCATCAACTCGCGAAACCGGGCGGGCCCGGCTGGCAGGAGGTACACGAGCGGCTGCGCCAGCGTGCCGAGAGTCACGGTGATCGGACGAGCGCGCTGTACCACGAGCTGGCGGCGGGCCGCGTGGGTGAGGTGGCTCAAGCGTTGAGCGAACTGTTCAGCCAGCCGGACACCGCACAGTGGTTCGACACGCTGCTCACGGTTACCGGAGCACCACTGGAGAATCCCGCCCGCCAGCAGGATTCCGAGAGCCACTGTCAATGGCTTACCGCCAGGGCAGGGGCTCCGTCCCTGGTGAGCGCCAGGCTGATTGCTGCACTCCAACTGCATGCCGACCCGCTCGCAGACCCGAACCGTGACCTCTGCAGGGTCGTCGCCCATGAGCTCGAAGCACTGGCCAATCATGCCCCCGAGGGTGGCCTGGTCTTCCTGCTGAAGAAGGCCGAAGAGTTCCGCCGCAGGACCGAGGAACATTGATGGTCGAATCCCCAGAATCGCGCAGTTGGTTCCGCAGACTCGCACTGCCGGTGCGAATCACAGTGATCGTCGTAGTCACCCTGCTCATCCTGGGGGGAGGTTATTGGGTCTACCTCGAGGCGTCTCATCGTGCTGCTGCCAAAGAACTCGCCCTGCACACGTGTGGACCAGGCGTCGCGCGGATCGACGGGCAATGCATCGGCGTAACGGACGGAAGTGTGCACCTCATACCCGACCTGGCGGACGTGCTCGACAAAATTCGGCAGGAGAACGCAGAAGTCGACAGGTCTGGGCGCTCGGCGGTCAGCGTGGTTCATCTGCTCGCGCTACCGAATCCCGCAGCGAACAATACCCTGGCGGTCACGCTGCGCCACGAGCTGGAAGGCGCCTACCTCGCCCAGCGGGTGGCCAACGGGAGCAAGTCCAGCGCTGACGAACCACTGCTTCGTCTGCTGGTCGCCAATGACGGCGACCGTTCTCAGCACTGGCACCAGGTGGCGGCGGCGGTGGTGGGCAAGGTCAATGGACCAGAGCGAGTCGTCGCCGCCATCGCGAGCGGAACAACCCTGACCGGAAGACAGGAAGCCATCGGGACGCTGACCGACCAAGGCATCCCGGTGATCGCATCACGGCTGACCGGTGACAGCCTGATCCCCACGGACCACGCCTCGCCGACGCAAGGTTTGGCGCCGGTGCAGGGCTTGGTGCGGCTGCCGCCGTCCAACCGGGATCAAGCGACCGCTGTGGTGACCTACCTCAAGAATAAGTCCGGTATAACGCGCGCCCTACTCGTGCAGAGCATTGATCCGGAAGATGGGTACTCGAAATCGCTCGGTGAAGCGTTCCAAGCCACCTTCCCCGACGACACCCATACGGTGTTGAATCCGGTGGAGCTCTACAACCCACGACTCGGTGGTGTTCCGGCCACAATGAAGGGCATGCTTTTCAGTATCTGCGAGCAAAAACCTGATGTGGTTTTCTTCGCCGGCCGCAGCCCGGAACTCCAGGCACTCGTCATAGCCCTTCCTGCCCGACCCTGCCCCGACTTCCGGATCAATATCGTGACCGCGGACGGTGCGGTACATTTCGCCACGACAGTAGCCCGAGACGATGCTGAGTTGCGCAAAGGAATGAATGCCAATATGTCGGTGAAATACACGGCGCTGGCACACCCGGGGTCGTGGCAAGAATCTGCGGGAAGTTTTGCATCAGGACCAAGGGACTTCTTCCAATCCGCCTGCGAAAAATGTTTCCGCACGCTCTTCCCCGGCGAGTTCCCAGGTCAACCACTCAACGACGGTGGGGCGATTATAGGCCACGATGCCATCGCCATCGCCATCGCCGCGATTCGCACGCGAGAGGGAACCAACGACACGCCGAGCCTGATCATTCAGGAATTCAACCGCATGCACGGACCACGAGCGGTTCCAGGAGCCAGCGGTTGGATCTCACTTGACGGGACGGGCGACCCCATCAACAGGGCCATGCCCATCTTGGAGGTTAAACCCGACGGCGCCGTAGACTTCGTGCAGTTGAGCTCATCACTCAGTTCACCGTGCCGCCCCGACGTCCCTGCACTGTGCTGATCACAGTCATTGAAAGCTGATCGCAGTCATTCAATGCTGATCACAGTCATTCAACACATGTCCGAGGAGCCTTGATGGCTAGACCCCTATCGCCGGCCAGTTTGATCAGCAGGCTCGCGCTGCCGGTGAAAGCCATAGTGATCGTCGTAGTCGTGCTGCTCGTGGCCGTGGGAGTGCGCTGGGTCTACCTCGAACTGCATACCTGCGGTGTCGGCGTCGACTCCATCGACGGACAGTGCATCGGCGTGACCGATGGGCGTGTGCACTTGACACCCGAATTGGCGGGCGTGCTCGACAAGATCAGACAAGAAAACGAGGAGGTCGACCGTTCGGAGCTCCCCGCGGTCAGCGTGGTCTACCTGCTCCCCCTGCCGAAATTAGG
>JBOHHD010000563.1:0-1829 GCA_050700515.1 Pseudonocardiaceae bacterium | reverse complement strand
CGCGCGCGTCGGCGATCCAGTGCTCGCGATCGGTTTCCCCACCTCAGCGTCCGACGCCGTGACCGCAGGCACAGTACGCGCGCTGAACCAGCCGATACGGCTGGGGGGTGCTGAGTTGGGAGCCGTGCAGACAGACGCCGCGATCACCCCCAAAAGAACAGGGGGGCCGTTGGTCAATGCGCGGGGTGAGGTGCTCGGCGTGCTCACAGTGATCGCCACGTCAGCTGATCCAGCCGGTGCCACGTTCGCTATCCCCGTCGATGTCGCGCGGCGCGAAGCGCTGCGGATCGTGGGAAACGCTTAGCCACTTTCAGGAAAGGGCCACTTCAGGAAGGGGTAGGGGACGACGGCAGGTATGGAGCGGTCGAAGGTCACCACGGCAAGCTTTCCTCGACCTGACGGTCGTCGAAGCCACCTTCGCACCTCATACATCCAATAGCGGAGCCCGGGTTGGGCGGAAATACCGCCTGGGTCACGTGCTATATTCCAAAGGTATGGATGTCCTTGAGGTGCGGGACCTGAGGTATTTCCTCGCCGTGGCCGAAGAGCTCAACTTCTCCCGAGCCGCCGAGCGGCTGGAGATGACGCAACCACCGTTGTCGCGGGCCATCGCCCATCTGGAGAAGCGACTGGAGGTCCAGCTGTTCGAGCGCAGCACCCGCCAGGTCACCCTGACCCCCGCCGGTCTGACCCTGTGCGCGGAGGCCCGCAGCGTGCTCGACGCGATATCGGCGGCTGCTCGCCGTACCCGCCGGGCCGCGCTGACCTCTCCCGCCCTGGTAGTCACTGCGAAACCGGGCATCGCCACCGGTCTCCTGCGACAGATCGTGCACTCCTACACAGCATTGTCGGGAACACCTCAGGTCGAGATCGCCGTCAGCGGCTACCGCGAGCAAGCAGACATGCTGCGCGACGGGCGAGCCGACCTTGCGTTGGTGAACTCGCCGTACGATGCCCGGGGGCTCGACACCGAACCACTGACCAGCGAGCCGCGGGTGGCCGCACTCCCCGCTGGTCACGAGCTCACCGGCCGCGCTGCCCTGGGCTGTCATGACCTGCGCCGCTATCCCATGACGCAGTGGCCGGGGTCGAGTCCCGCCGAACGCCTCTACTGGTCCGGCCAGGACCGCGACTTCGCGGCGAACTGGCCTCTCGAGCCATCAGCTGAGGTGCCTCTAGCGGGTCCGGTGGTCAGTGACAGCACGCAGCTTCTGGAGGTTGTGGCCCTCGGTCAGGCGGTCGCTCTGATCCCGCTGTCCATGGCCGAGCAGTACCCACGGGCGGACATCGTTTATCGACCCGTTTACGATGCAAGCCCTTACCTCATCGACGTGGCCTGGCCCAATGGGAAGCGGGCACACTCAATCGCCCTGTTCGTCCAAACCGCGGTCAAGCTCGCCGCCGAGCAACAGATGGCCAACCGGGCTTCCTAGGTCAGGGCGGCGGTGTGGTGATCAGATCTCTGCTCGGAAGTGACCACTGTGCGGAGTCAGGCAGGCTGGTCGATCGGTGTTTCTATAGTGCTGAGGAACCGGGCGATGAGGTCGGTGAAAGCTGCTCGCAATTGGGGATCGGCCAGCTTGCCGTCGTTGGTGAAGGCATCGTGAGCCTGCCCGACGGGCAGTTCCTCATCCAGAACGTCTGCACCGATCGTCTTGAGCACCTTACGCAGCTCGGCCTGTGCCCAGACCGCGCCGAACAGCCCCGTGGAGGCGCCGACGACGGCTGCCGGCTTATAGCGCAGTGAGTTGTCCGGGAATGGACGAGATGCCCAATCCAAGGCGTTCTTCAGTTGACCGGGCAGCGACGCGTTGTACTCCGGGGTGGGG
>JBOHHD010000562.1:0-1903 GCA_050700515.1 Pseudonocardiaceae bacterium | reverse complement strand
GCTCAGCGCCGAGCTGCTCGACATCGTGGGGATGTGGCGTCGCGCGCTGAAGGCGCATCTGCCCCCGAGCGCGGGGAGCCGGTGTCCGGTCTGCCGGGTGTGGTGGCGGGCCGCGCGGTGGCCGTGTCCGGTATGGCGCACCGCCCAGCGCGTCCTCTTCGATCTTGACGCGAGTGCGGCCGTCGGGCCGGAGACGCCGCGGCGCGCCGCTTCATCCAGGCGGGGTCGTCATGCTCGGTCGGGTTCCCGGGGGGCGTGATGGCGACTCGTGCTCTGCATCCCGCGCTGGCCTGGGTGGTGGTCCGGGACGGGTCGCGGGTGTTCACGCTGCGTTGGCGCCGGGGTGATCAGGTGGCCTATGTTCTGGTGGGAGCCAGGATCGGGGATTACGGCCTGGAGGCGGTGGCCACGATCGCGGTTCCGAGCACCGGCTGGACCGACCTGCAGCAGGTTCGCGTTCGCGGCGAGGCGTGGCTGATCGAGCGGCGATCTGACCCGGCCCCGATTCGGGTTGGGCGTCGCGGTCATGGCGAGGCCACCGCGCCGGTCTCGTCGGGGCCTTCTGTTCTCACCGGCGGTGCCCCGGGATGCGACTGAGCACGGCGAGCGGGGAGGCAACCATGGCTGCATGAGAGAAGCTGGTGTCCTATGAACGCATCACGGGTGATTGACGTCGAGAAATTGGTGCGCGGGTGGCACAGGAATACCTGCGCGGCCGCTCGATCCGTAAATTGGCTAAGGAGCTGGGGTGGTCTTATTCCTGGGTGAACCATCTGCCCCGTGAACAGGATATAAAGCTCCGGTCGCGGGGTGGTCGCAACCCGGCGAAAGGAGAGACATGGGTGTGAGTGAGGATCGGGCGCTGGCCTTTGAGCTGGCCGCGTTGACCCGTATCGTTTCGGGTGAGGTGAGCGTGATGACGGGACGTTATCTCGGCGACGGTTTCGTGCTCCCCGATCATCTGGTCCACGTGGTGGATCAGCTGATTTTGGAGCAGTTGGTCGTGACCGGTGACGGCGACCCGCGGTGGGATATCAGGACGGTCACGCTGACCGAGGCCGGTTGGTCGCGTTACCGGTTGCTGAGCGCGGCGGCTGAGTCGACTGCGCCGCGGGATTCGAGCGGGGCGATTGTCGATGGGTGAGCCCGCTGAGCCGCTGTGGCGCCGCATCGCGCCGCGGCTGATCACCCTGGTCCTGTTGGGGGCGGCCGTGGGGTTGGTATCGCTGGGGCTGGAGTGGTGGTCGCGATGAGCCCCCAGCCCGACCCCGACCCGTGGATCAGTCAGACCCAGCGACCCCGGATCGCGGTCGTCGGCCAGTTCGCGCACGGTGGGTCGGCGTGCACGCTGCTGTTCGTGCGTGATCAGCACGGGTGGTTGGTTTACCGACTGGGGTTGCTCGAGGACGCGATCCGGCTCAGTGACGCTGATGTGCGCAAGATCGCCGAGGGGCTGGGGGGATCTTGACCGGACCTGCGCACCTGACCGGGCAGTGCCCGAGCGAGCGGGGCTGGCCTGAGACCAGCGCGTTCAGCGGGCCGGGCCGGGACCACGCCCTGCGTCGCGTCGCCGAGGGCGCGGTGAGTCGAGAGGCCGGGGTCTTTCTCGACAACGGCAAGCCCGCCCCGGCTTTGTCCGTGCCGGATCCGGTATTCGGCGCCACCCAGACCCTGGCTGGCCGCCGGTCGAGCAGGCCCCCGCCCGCGGTCGAGAACCGCGCGGCTCCCGGTGGCCAGTCAGGCCCGGTGTCATGACCACCACCGAGAAAATCTGGTGGAGCCGCCAACCCGGCGATAACCGATGCACGCCGTGACGCCCTGCGACATCGCGCCCGCAGCCGACCGAGGCTTCACCGAAGCCCTCCGCGGACAGCGTCTGCCCGTCGGGGTCGAGCTGCTCAAC
>JBOHHD010000561.1:0-2686 GCA_050700515.1 Pseudonocardiaceae bacterium | reverse complement strand
GACGCCGCGCCGAGGCGCCCGGCCGCCTGTGCCCGGGAGAAGCCCTGTGCCAGCGCCGAGGTGATGACCGCCCGGTTGGCGACGATGCCGCGGGCGATCGCGAGCCGGCGCTCGGAGAGCCGCTGGTTGAGCGTGGTCTTGGCCGGAGTTGAATCGCCCTCGAAGCTGGCGTGCGCGGTGATCGTGACGTTCTTCGGCGTGGCGAGCCGGTCCAGCCACTCCTGCAGGGCGGCCGCACCGGAGGGCGGGGCCACCCGCCCCGGCGCCGTGCTCTGGCTGAACGCCGGGTCGGGCGGGGCGGGGGCGTTGCGCAGGTAGGAGCCGAACACCGGGTTGTTCGGGGTGGCGGAGAAGCCCTGCTCGTGCGGCTGGTCGAAGGTGAACAGCAGGCTGAAAGTCTCATCGACCGGAGGCGAGGCCGGCCAGTCCACGGTGACCGGGTGCGTGGTTCCCGCCGCCACGTCGAGGGTCAGGCGGCCGGTGGCGTCGAGCATTCTCGGTGAGCCGTCCACCGTGACGACGGCCCCGGCTGGGCCCTGGACCTGCAACGTCTCGGTGGTTCCGGCGGCGGCGGGTGTCATGGACAGCCCGAAACCGGGTGGCAGTGGTGCCGGAGTGGTGGCGGTGAGGGTGAGCGTGGCCGGAGGTAGCGGGGCGGACGTGGCCGGGCCACCGGTCGCGGTGCCACCACCGGTTGGCTGCCCCGTGGTGCCGCCGCCGGTGGGCTGCCCAGCGGTGCCACCACCCGTCGGCTGGACCCCGGTGCCACCACCGGTCGGTTGGGTGCCAGCCCCGCCTCCCGGCGCCAACTTCTTCAGCCGTTCCAGCACAGCGTCCAACCCTTCCGGCTGGGCCGGTCCCTTGAGCTGGCCGAGGTCCAGCGACGGCTCGAACCACTTGGCCAGCAGGTCGTTCTTGAAGAAGTCCAGTGCCCACTTCTCCTTCTCGGAGCGGTCCTCCGCGCCGCTGAAGTCGATCACTTTGATGGTGATCGCGCCGTCCTGGACGAGCTTCTCGAAACCCGCGTCGATGCCGGCCCGGACCCAGTAGATCTGCGCCTCGATGGCGGCGGAGAAGTGCGTGTAGACGCGGTCGAGGTCGGCGGTGATCTCCACGTGCAGGTCCGGGGTGAGCGCGGAGTAGTCCAGCTCGTAGATCACTCCGATCGGGGTGGCGCCCTGCTCGAAGGCGCGCTGCACGATCGTGGCGCCCTCCTGGTCCAGGACCAGCGAGAACGCGGCTGATTCATCGCCGACCAGGGACGGCCGAGTAGCGCCGAGGATCTTGGTCACCGCGTTGAACGCGCCGGGCGGCGGCGGGGTGGCGACCGCGCCCCCGCCACCCTCCAGGTTGAGCGCGAGGCAGCGCACGGTGCCGTTCTCGATCGGGACCGGAGCCAGCCGCACCTCACCACCGGGTACCAGCGCGGCGATCCGGCCCAGGATCCGGTTGCGGGTCGCTTCGGGCAGCACGAGCACCGAGCGGAAGGACAGGAACCCACCACCCCGGGCCCCGGCCGCCACCGCCGCGGGCTTGTACTTGATCATGCTGAAGTCGCCGGTGCCGTCCGGTCGGCGGCCCAGCGCGACCTGGGTGGGCAGGTACCACCACTGGCCCCGATCGGCATGGTCGGCCAGGACGGTGACGCCGTCCACCTCGAACGTGGGCGGGCCGAGCTGCTGCATGAGGATCTCCGGAGGTCAGGTGGCGGGGATCGCAACGGTGTCGGCGTCGAACCGGGTCCAGTCCCGCTGCGCGGACAGCCCGTTGCGGAACACCCGGCGGATCCGCAGCTCGTAGGCGTCCCGGACCGGGTCCACGAAGTCGAACTCGAACACCGCGGTGGCGCCCGCGGCGGTGAAGTCGAACCGGTCCTCGACGAACAGCGCGGCCGCCTCGTCGCTGGCCCGGGCCTGGACCTCGATCCGCTCCAGGCCTGCGGCGGCGAAGTCGGCGGGGGAGCGCAACAACACCGACCGGTGGCCGCGCAGGTCGGCGCGGACGAAGATCCGGCTCACCAGGGTCGTGGACCACGGGCCCTCGAACAGCGTGGTGTCCTTCATCAGCACCGAGATCCGGTAGCGCACCTGGGTGAACGTCGGGTCGATCCGGGCGACCTCGAAGGGCAGGATCGGTCGGCCGGGGATGACCTCGATCGATTCCGTCACTCGCTGCGCATTCACCGGGTCGTGGTACTCCAGATCGACGAAGGCCCGGTCGACCGTGTTCGCATCCAGCGCCGACACGAGGGTGACCTTGAGCCGCTGCGGGAACGGATCGGCCACATCGACCTGCGGCTGGGTCAACGGCGTGAACGGAACCACCCAGTCGCGGTGATCGGCGGCCCGGTAGGTCAGCTTGATCAGCACCGGACCCGCGGGTGGGCCGACCAGGAACCGGCGCCACTCGCCGTTGGGGGCGTCCTTCGTGATCCGCACCAGGTCGTCCTGGCGGATCCCGTTGGCCGCGTCGTCGTAGCGCAGCTGCACCTCGACCAGCGGGTACCGGTCGAACGGGAAGTTCGGCAGGGTCAGCACGGGGATGGCCTCCTCGGCGAAGAGGTCGCGCGGCTGGAGCGCCGCGTCCTCGCCGAGGATCTGGGTGGTTCCCGAGACCAGCCGGTGCGGGCGTTCCCCACCGTCGGCGGGCTCCAGGTCGACCTCGTAGCGCAGGTCCACCGGCAGGA
>JBOHHD010000560.1:0-6373 GCA_050700515.1 Pseudonocardiaceae bacterium | reverse complement strand
TCGACGCCATCGTTGTCCTCGTTGAACGAGTTCTCGAAGTCGAAGTCGTTGACGACCGTGGTGTCCTGGTCGGCGTAGACGTAGGCCGGACCACCGGCGCCACCCGCGCCACCATCGGCGCTGGACTCCGCCACCGTGGCGGCCGAGGCACTGCCGCCGTCAGCGCTGGCATCGGCATCGGCGATACCGCCGTCGCCACCCACACCCAGGCCCAGGCTGTTCTCCACATCGCCACCCTCGGAGTCGGCCTCGGAGCTGTTGAAACCGCCCCAGCCACCCCAACCGATCCAGTCGAACTCGGTGTCGCCGGCGAAAGAAGACGCCGAGGAGTCGCCGGCGTCGTTACCGGTGCCGTCGCCACCACTGGCATCGGCAACACCACCGGTGGCCGTGCCCCCGTCGCCCGCTTCGGCCACGTTGTATCCCACGGCCACCGCGGCACTCTGGCCACCGGCGCCACCCGCACCACCGGAGGTGTCGGTGTCCACGGCCTGCACCGGACCGACGTACTGTGCGAAGTTGAAGTCACCCATGATGTCTCTCCTTAGCTTTGTGGGTCCGGCTGCGTCCGGTGGTTTTACCGGCGGCCTGCCCTGCTGGAAGCAAAGTTAGGCCGCAGCCGTTCCCCCGCCATCGGGGTTGGGGCCTGATCTGTTCACCACGGATACCGGGACTGAGGACCGCCCCGGGGGGATTGATTAGGGGGTTGCCCCCAAGTCTGGGAGGGCGGATCAGTTTTCTTGTAACGCCGGACCGCGGGGCAGGCGACCGTCCAGAATCAGCTCGGTGAGCTGGTCGGCCAGCGTGGAGAGATGCCCTTCGCGCAGGAGTGCGCGGTAAAGGATGGCGCCGGTGACGATGTCGAGCAGCGCGGGTGCATCGAGGTCGTGGGGTAGGTCGCCGCGGTCGGCGGCGCTGTGCAGCACGGCGGTGCCGGCGGCTTCACAGGGGCCGAGAATGAGCCTGAGCTGTTCGGCGGCTCGGGGATCAGGGGGGAGATCATTGGCCAGGGCGGGCAGGACCTCGCCCAATGCGGAGCGGCCGAAGCTGGCGACCATTTGTTCGATGACGGCGCGGATGTCGGCGCGGGAATCTCCGGTGGGCTGGGGTGGGGAGAAGTCCAGGCTCCGGTTGAGCGCCTCGATCACCAAGCTGCTCTTGGTGGGCCACCACCGATAGACGGTGGTCTTGCCGACGCGGGCGCGGGCGGCGACACCTTCGACGGTGAGCCGGGTGTAGCCGGCCTCCCCCAGGATCTCGACGGTGGCATCCATGATCGCTTCGTGCGCATCGGGGCTGCGGCGACGCCCTGATCTGGCCGTGTCACCCGCGGCTGTCGGTGGGGTGTTGCCGGACACCACGACCCCTTCCGATCGGTTCCTTTCGCGGCGCGCAGCCTAGGGGCTGCTGCCCAGCCGCTGCGACCGGGTGTGAGCGCTTGGTCTCCTCGCCACTCGGAAGGGTGGATCTGCCGGCCCGAACTCGGCGGTCTGTAGCACGCGATGGAGTCGCCTCGATAGCGCTGATAGGAGCGATACGAGACGTAGCGCAACGGTAACTGTGGGGGGCTTGCGGGTCCGTCCGATACGGGTGCCCACGAGCCCACCCCGGAGGGGACGTGTTGGCGATGGCTTCCAGAGTGACGTCTGCGGGCTCAGCCCGGGTTCGGGATCGGGTGGGCATTCGGATCGCCACGGTCGCCCTGGCGGGCAGCCTCCTGCTGGCACCGCTGGCCGGGTGCGCCGCGTCGTCGGGCCTGCCGGTCTCGACCAACGGTGGCGACCGCGTGGTGGTGCTGGCCACCGGGACCGTGCACGAACCCCGCCCGATGCTGACCGACCGGGCCCTGGCCGAACTGCGGGCCGCAGCCAACAGCACGAACGTCAGCGACGGTCCCGCCGGCGTGGGCAGCGTCGCGCTGGTCAGCACCGCCGACGGCCGGTTCAGCCCGCCGCTGGCGCTCACCCCGCGCCGGGCCAACGGCGCCGTCGAGCACGGTCTGCAACGCGACACCCTGATCGAGGACAACCTGCGCCGGGTCAGCGACACCGTGGTCGCGATGACCGCCAGCCGGCCCGGCTTGGACCTGCTCCAGGGCATCGACGACGCCATCGCCGGCAGCGACCACGGCGTGCTCATCCTGGTCAGCAACGGCCTGAGCACCCAGGGTGGGTTCGACCTGCGCCAGGTCGGCTGGGACGCCGAACCCGAGTACCTCGTCACCCAGCTCCGCGAGCGCGGTCTGGTGCCCGACCTGTCGGGGTGGCGGGTGCTGTTCACCGGAGTGGGTGGCACCGCGGGCGATCAGCCACCGCTGCCCAAACCCACCCGGGACAAGCTGGCTGCCTACTGGACGGCCATCTGCCAGGCCGCAGCCGCGGACTCCTGCGAGGTCGACGACACCCGGTTCGACCGCACCGCACCGGTCCCGGGGCCGGAGATGCCGATCGTCCCGATCCCCGACATCAGCTCGGTGACCGGACCGAGTGGAGAGGTCACCACCACGATCTCCGACCGCGTGCTGGGCTTCGCCGGCGACTCCGCCGTGCTCTCCCCCGCGGCGCTGGAGCTGCTGCGTGACACCGCGGCCCGGATCACCGCCAAGCTCACCAGCGGCCCCGGTGCCGTCGTCACAATCCGCGGCTACACCGCGGACCCCCCGGGGTCCACCCCTCAGGGCCGGGAGCAGCTCTCCCGAGACCGCGCCCAGGCCGTCGCTGATGCGCTGGCCACCGCCGGCATCCCCAACAAGATCGTCACCATTGGCGGTGGCGCGGCCCCCGAGATGACCGCCGTGGTCGACGGCACGTTCGACGAAGCGACCGCCGCCGCGATGCGTCGAGTCGAGATCGCCTACTGAAGCCCCCACTTACTGAAGCCCCCGCCTACTGAAGCCCCCGCCTACTGAAGCCAGAGCCCCTATCCCTCAAGGAGCACCTGAGTCATGACCACTTTCCATCCCCCCGTCAACCTGCCGCCGAGCCCTGTCGACTCCATCGAAGGGCTGGTGACCCAGGTCAAAGGACTGCGCTACCGCGCCGAGCGCGTCATGGACACCCCGGTGACCGGTCCCCGGGGCCAGCAGCTCACCCTCGCCGAGGCCCAGCGCCGGGCACAGTTGCTCGGCGACGCGATCGACACCGAAGAGGCCCACGGCAGCCAACGCCACCGTGGGGTGTCCCGGACCGCCAAGGCGCTCATTCTCGGTGTCGTCGGCGTCGTCGATCTCCCGATCATGCTGTGGCTGGTCAGCTCGGTGTTCAACGTCGACTGGGGCAACCCGCTCGGGCTCCCGCTGGTGATCAGCGTCGTCGTCTCGATCCTGGCCACCGGCGGCGCGGCGACCGCGCTGTACCACCTGGGTCACGACCTGCGCCAGCACAAGAACCACCGCCGCCAGCTGGGCATGACCCAGCTGACCATCGGTTCGAAGATCAGTCTCGCCGCGGTGACACTGCTGGTCGGCCTCATCGCCGCCGTCATGTTCGTCCGGGTCTGGACCGAAGGCATGCTCAGCGGCCTGGACAGCCTGGCCCGGCTGCTGGCCCTGCTGGTCGCCGTCGTCATGCTCATCTCGGCCTGGCTGGTCTTCTGGATCGCCTTCCGGGACGGCTCACCCGAGCAGGACGACCTCGCCTACTACACCCGCCTGGTACAGCGCCACCTGCACGTCCGGCGCGGCTTCGAGGACAGCGCGCACCAGCTGGAGGACCAGATCGAGCTGATCAACCGCAGCACCGCGCGTTACCTGCAGCAAGCCGCCGGCCCCATGGGGTACGGGGTCAACGGGTACACCCTGAACCGGGCCGTGCCGGCCGAAACGACCGCGCTGACCAGCTCTCCCGCCCTCGCCGGCCAGAACGGCAACGGCGCCGATCTCGCCGTCAAGAGCTCGGAATGAGGCATGCTTTCAGGAGTTATCCCAGGTCGTCACCGTGAGGGTCAGCACGCCGGTATCAGGGCCGTAAGATACGAGTTTGAGCCGCGAAAACCGCCCTTCCTCGGTGAGAACGCACACTACCGCGCCCTCCTTGGACTTCGTGAACGAGAAACTCTCGTTGGTATACCCGCTGATGGTCTGACACTTCGCGAGGCTGATATCAGTGCGACCTAAATTGAAGCGCACCCGAACAGAGCCTGTCGGGTACACGATCCCGGGATATCCGGTGCGCACCTGCAAGTCGGTGCCGGGGTGATTGTTGCCGTCCAGCGTCCCCCAGTGAGGGTCGTTGTCAGGTGCGTCCAAATCCACGTAGGAGTAGTCCCGGGGAAGGACGAGGGTCCCCTCGTGGCGAACCCCGGTCGCGGCCAGCGGCGGATCGCTGGGAGGCGGCGATGCAGAGGGCGAAGCTGACGTAGGCGCTGACGGAGTCGTGGCGACGGTGACCGCAGGTGTGGTGGAGGGACGAAAGATGTCCGTCGCCGACGGGGTGGGTGCGGCAGGGAAGGCAAGCGAGGACTTTCTGCCCTGCTGATAGCCGAAGGAACCCGCCGCACCCACCGCGGCGGCGACCCCTACCGCGGCGGCGACCAGAGCGACCTGCCCTGGACCCGATCGCTTGATGGACGTGAATCCCACCACGACCGAGACGGCCAGGACCAGACACCAGAACAGCGGATCGAGAGTTGTCGTGCGGATGGCGAGGAGTGCTGCCGGGAGCCCGACGACCGCGGAACCTCGTTCGGTTTCACCATGGCCGGTCAAGCCGGACGAGTAGCACTACGGATTGACCGGAGACACCATCGGCGCATGCGTAGTGATCCGCCACAGTTGCTGCCGATGCGTGAGACTGCGTGAGACTGACGGACCGCTATCGTCAGTGCTGGGTGGGAGTCTGTGCGAACTCGCGGAGGGAGGTGACATCGTTGGCGACTGCGGATCAGGTAAAGGCGCTGGTCAGGAGTCATGCGGAGGGTGACGATACCCGGTTCTACTCGGTTGCTTTGCAGGTAGCTGCTGGAGCAGCTCGCAACGGTCAAAACAGGTTTGCTCAGGATCTCCGCGAACTGGTGGACACGCTCCGCGAACAACAGGGTCGTGGCTCGTCCACGGCGGCGTCCGGCACCGTTAGCATGGTTCGATCCTGATGATCCTGACCTCATCCAACGGCAGCGGTGTCCGGACGGCGACCAGTCCCCTCGCGTGATCCGTATCGATGACCGTCCCCCGCCGGACGTCCACGGTGATCTCCTGATTTCGGGCGTGAGGATTCTTGCGGTCGGCATAGATGATGCGGTGGGTCACCAAACCCCGCTGCGCTTTGCTTTTGGTGCGCTTGGCCATACGACCCTCTCTCGTCGGTGTCATGCCATACCGTTGTGTGACGATTCTTGGTACCGGCCGGCCCTCCGGACACAGGACGGGCAGTAGCCGGATTCCAGGGTGGTCATGATCGCCGCGAGTACCTCGCCCCCGCACACCGCGAAGTAGCGCCCGGTGCGGCGACCAGCGATCATCGCGTCCTCGGTGACCCGATGCGCGATGCCTGTACGCGCATCGGTCACCGCGAAGACCGAACGTGTTCGGGTAGGAGCGCTCATCGGGCCTCCGACCGCTGCCCGGTGACGGCCACGCCCTCGGCGCCCCTCCCGATACCGGCCACGGCGAGCACGACCGGCCACAGTGAGTCCCGCCGGTGCCGGGCCCGTCTGGTGGACCGGGTCCGGCTGCGCTTCCAGCACAGGACCACAGCACCCAAAGACACCAGAAAACTGAGTAACCAGGCAATGTCGATGATCACGACACCTACCGTGGCGGCGTGCACACGTACACGGAAGACTTCCGGTGTCAGCGCATGGCAGGTGACACTGGAGGGAGACAGGCGACGCGGCATGAATACTGACGGACGCGCGGGTTTCGCCGAGCTGCTGAGCACCCTCCGCGCCGACGCCGGACTGTCGTTGGCCGAACTCGGTACTGCCGCGCATATCGCCCGCAGCTATATCCATCACCTTGAGCACGGCCACCGCTGGCCCTCCCACACATTCGTCAAGGCTCTCGACGACGCGCTCAAGGCGCGCGGGTCGCTGCTGGAGGCTTGGACCGCAGCAACCGAACCGCCGGACGGGCAAGGACCCCGGAATCCGGACGACCGGGAACGGGTCGCCCTGGCTTGTGCCCATCCTCGGCGGGTTGACGATGCCACGGTGTCCGCGCTGGCCGAGGTGCTCGCCGCCACCCGGCGACTGGAGGACGCTGCCGGGGCGGCCGCCGTGCTACCCGACGTCCGCCACCATCTCGCCCTGGCCCGCGACCTCCTCGCCGACGCCCGTCTCTCGGTGCGGGACCGAATCGGTGCGCTGACCGGGGAGCTACACCAGTACCTGGGTTGGTTGCTCAGTGCGACCGGCCGTCACGAGCAGGCGAGTGTCG
>JBOHHD010000559.1:0-5004 GCA_050700515.1 Pseudonocardiaceae bacterium | reverse complement strand
GTCCGTCATGGGGCAGGAAATCGTCCTCGCAGAGCTCCTGCCCCTGAAACAGCAGAGGTGCTCCCTTGGCCGTCAGCATGCCGATCAGGTAAGGCTGGATCTTGTGCCAGCGTGTGCGGTCACCGCGGTTGAAGAGAACATTACCCCGGGAATCCAGCTGCTGGGTGCCGAACAGACACAGAAATCGAGGATGATCATGATTTTCGATGTACTGCAGCGGTGCCTGGTGGATCACATCGGTGCCGAATGTCGAGGACTCGGGGTAGCCCAGAAGTGCGAAGGCCTGACCGAGCCTGGCGAGGGAACCATCCTGCCCCAGCGCGGTTGCCGAAGCGGCGGCGAGCGTCTCGTTTTGCCAGGTGCTGGTGCTGTAGGTGCGGCTGAGGATCTCGATCGGTGCCTCGAGTTGCTCGGCACACTGGATGAGATTGATACGACCGTTGTTCGCGAACCGCTGCCAGTGCGCTGGGCCCGCAGCGCCCCGCTTGACGTGCTGATAGGTTTCGTAACTGAGCTCGCCATAGCCCTCGAAGGGCCCATTCCAGTAGTTCGGCACGCAATCATAACGGAAACCGTCGACGTGGTAGACGTCGAGCCAATAATGGTTCACCGTGAAGAAATAGTCCCTGGGGAGGGGAAGCTGAAAACCGGTGCTCTCGCTGAACAGATTCTTCGCGTAATCGGCCATGAAGGGGTTGTCCGGGATGGCGAAATGCCGGTAGACCTCGACGAAGGCGAACTCGGTGCTGGTGTGCCCGTACACGGCATCGATGACGACAGCGAGCCCGGCCCGGTGCGCCGCGGCGATCAACTGCTGAAGTTGCTCCCGGCTGCCGAGTCGCTCGTCGACACCGAAGTAGGCAGACGGGAGATAGCCCCAGTCGATCTCGCTGGTGACATTGTTGACCGGCATCAGCTGCAGGCAGTTGACACCGAGGTCGGCCAGGTACGGAAGGCGGGCGGTCACCGCAGGCAGATCTCGGGCGATCTCAGAGAGATTTATCTCATAGAAGATGAGATTCTCGACTTCGGGCACCCGCCAGGCGTCCTCGTCGGAACCCCAGTCGAACGGGGAGGCTCCGACGACAACGGCCGACAACTTGCCGACGCCGAAATCGCGGGCGAACGGGTCGATGACCCAGTCGAGGACGTCGTTCCCGCGACTGACGCAGAGCCGGTACACGTAGCGGCCATCGCGCCCCCACGACGGACCGGCGCTCTCGGGCGGGGGATCCAGGTCCACCGCTGTGCTCCACCGATCACCATAGGTGTCGTGGATCCCGTGTTGCAGGACGACCGTCAGCGGCGGGACATCCTGCAAGAACTGGTCGCTCTCATGAATCACCCGAACCGTCACCGAGAACCCCCCCCACGGGGTTGACCCCGGGCAGCAGGACCCCGAAGTGGATTTCACGGCCGACCACCCGACCGCCTAGCTCGTCAAGCGGAAGTAGTTGCACGCAGATATCCTCCCTACCCAGGTCCCGGGCCTCAGCCGATTGCTGGGCTCAGGTCTGCTTGCGCATCGGGCCTGTTTTCCAGTACGGCATCGAAGTACTCGCCCCCTCATTCTCGCCACGGGCTTCTCCTACGTCGACCCGCTGCCGTCCCAACACCGCCGATCCCCGCTGAGGCCCGCTTGACAGAGCCGAAACTTCGTGATCTTGAGTTTCGGTAACGGTGGCGGCGCTGTCGGCGACCTGGTTCAGAGCAGCCAGCTCTCCACCGGTCCTGTGTGGGGCGCTGGCTGCCATGGCCCTCAGGCAGGAGAACACGATACGTCGCCACCGCAGCTTCGACCGGACGGATCGGCCCTGGTGACTGCCGTACCGGAGCTGATGGTGCGCGAGGTGCGGATCGGCGACCTGTTCGTGCGCAGTGACCTCCCCAGCTCAGACCTCCCCGACCCAGACCCTCACGGCCCCCTTGTCGAGAACTCGTGGGGTTCCCGTCCCACCTGTTTCCCGAGCTGGAGAGAAAGTTCCGCTCGGTCCGCTCCCCGAGGGGTTGAGGTTCGAGGTGTCCCCGGACTTCTTCCCCATCGAGACTCAGCCGGCGATTCCGTCGTCTTCCGGTCGCCCCGCTGCTCACCGGGGAGCCAATGCCCCCGATCCGGTACCGCACCGAGACGGTGTGGCAGTCCGGTGGCATCAGTACCAGCCCGTGGCGGGAGACCGACGCGACGATCCTGCTCCCGATCAAGACCGCACCGGCCTGAGGAGGCAGCTGATGCTCCAGGGCCTCCCCGATCTCGCCGCCCCCTCGACCCGGGGGGTGTAATGGGCACCGTCTTCATCGGGTTCGAGCGTGCCGACCGGGCCGTGGTGCTGCCGAACCGGATCGGACTCGAGCGCCAGGTCGACGGATCACCCGCCCTGCGTGTCACGCTCCTGCGTCGCGACGGCCAGGACACCGGCGGGCGACTCGAGGTGGGATTCGCCGTCGAGGCAGACCTGGCAGGCATCGGTGCGCGCCTGGCCGCCGCCGAGGTGCCGGCCCGGCCGACGAACGTGGAACTCGCCGGCGAGGTGCTGGAGGTGACGGTCCGGATCGGGGCGGCCACAGCGGATGTGCGGATCCAACCACTCGCGCTGGACCCCGACGTACTGACCCGCGCTCGCGTGGTCACCGAGCTCTCCCCGGCGGCCGCGACCTTCGCCGCTCGGCTGGCTGCCGACACGACCCTGCCGGTGAGCGCCATGCTCCGGGTCCTGGGTTCGCGGCGTCGCACCGCGGCGCTTCTCGCCGACCCGGCGGTCACTGTCGAGGGCGATCCTGGCACGGTCGAGGCCGCAACGCGAGCTCGGGTACTCAGGTTGCGATTCGGCGAGCGGATCGCGGCCGCAGCTCTCCGCGGTGCAGCGGTATCGGCTGCGTCCGGTGGCCGAGGTTCCCTGCCGAGGTGACCAACGCCGTCTCCGGCGAGGCCAGCACGGTGGGTGGCGGGATGTACGGGCCAGGGGTGACCATTGGCGTGCTCAACTCGGGTGAGGAACCGGGGCTGTTGACCGACATCGAGGTGGCGGTGCGGCGGGTGTGGTCCATGGACGGGTACCGGGGAGCAAGCCCAGTAGTCGTCACGGCACGCTACGACGTCCCCTTGCCGGACGAGCTCCTTCACGACACGAACCGGTTGTCGCTGCCGCATACCGTCCGCGCACCGGCAGGGCCAGCCGATGACGATCTCCGACCGCGCCTCGGACCGAACCCAGTGCAGGGCAGCGCCCGTGGCTCCAAGGCTGGTCACCAGGTGCGGCAGCAGGGCCACGGCCAGGTCACCCGCATCGTCACCTCGGAATGCGCTGCTGCGGTCCTGCAGCTCCTGCACGTGTTGACTGACGTCACGCATGAAGCGGACCTCCAGGTGATTGTGGGGATTTACCCGTGTTCACGAGCATGGTCCAAGTGTCCACTAGAAGTGGCACGAAGAATCCGTAAAGCAACTGGGCGTGATATCGCAAGGTTGTGGTGATGTTGCTGACACCGGTGATAAGGAAAAAACCACTCATACCCAAGACTCTCAATAATCCGCCCCGACGTATCCGCCGCCGTATTACACTGACGGCAATCGCCGCCGTTGCGGGAATCGTGGGTGCCGTAGCAGGCGTGGTGAGCGCCACGGCCAACGCCCCGGACCTACCACCCCTTGGGTCCAATCGGCCCCTGGAATCAGGTCTACTGATTCTTGAACTACAGGACTCGCCGATTCCGCGACTGTCATGGAACGCGAATATATGGAAATCATCGTACGGAGTCGCAGATGTCGCTATAGAGTGTCGCATGCACGCGAGTCGGAAAGAAGGCTGCCGCAAAGGCTTTCCGGCGGTATATTATGCGTTACCCAACGTCAAAGGTGGGGCCGAAGTGGGCCGGGCGGACGCCGATCCAACCCAGGATCGTAGTGTGTGCGAGCACGCCCGCTATGATTCGGTCTCTCTGCAAATCAGGGAAGGCGGATACTACTGTTTACGCACACCAACTCGCCTGGTTGGACTCAGGCCTGAAAGCCTGCCCATGGCGGATGAGATTGTCACTGTATCGAATCTATTCGACGGCCTGGGAGCACCGGATAATCGCACGTTAGGGCGGTTTCACCCGGTCAGTACGCGAGTCTTTCACGGCCTCAGGCTCAGCCCGGAAAACCGGCTGCCGGGTCAGATCACAGTGCTCTAGCATGGTGCGTGTGAACGCCGATGCCCTCGCCGCAGTCAATCCCGCACTGGTGCAATCCGACGTTGCCGCAGTGCTCGACGCGGTCAGAGCGGTTGTCGAAGAAGTACCGGCCACTATCCTCGCCCATCCGACCGGCTGCGCTGAGTGGAACGTGCGCACGCTGCTCAATCACATGGTCTTCGAGAACCTGGCGCATGTCGCGTTGGCCACGGGTGGACCGATGCCTGAACCCGACGCCGACTACCTCGGCGACGATCACGTAACCGCCTTCCAGGTGTCGGCGGAGCAGGCACGCACCGCGCTGACCGATCCCGCGCTGCTCCAACGCACCTTCGGCACCCAGGAAGCGCCTGGCTCGTTCGTCGTACAGATGCTGGTCAACGAGCAGCTCACGCATGGCTGGGATCTCGCCCGCGCCACCGGCCAGTCCACCGACCTGGTCCCGGCAACAGCCGAGCGGGCACTACCCGCCGCGCGTGCCTTCTACGGCGACGTGCCGCGAAGCGATACCACCTACCATGCCGAGCAGCCGGTACCACCCGATGCCACCGCCGCCGACCGACTCGCCGCCTACCTCGGACGCGGATAACGGACCCCGTCCGCCGCGGGCTCACCGGACCGCCTACAACAGGCGCAGTTGGGTGTCCCGGGGCTTCTGGCGCGGCTGGGCGTCACCGATCTGCTCGCATACGGTGGCATCGAGGTCGGCCAGGAACGGTGACCGGCTGGTCTGCCGGGCGGTGCCGTGGCGGATTCGTTCGGCGGCGGAACTGAGATAGAGGTGCCGTTGCGCCCGAGTCATGCCGACGAACAGCAGCCGGCGCTCCTCGC
>JBOHHD010000558.1:0-2262 GCA_050700515.1 Pseudonocardiaceae bacterium | reverse complement strand
CTCCTGCCACGGCGCCGCCTGCGCTGGCGCCTCCTGTCCTGGCGCCGGCTGCGGTTCGCGCTCGGCGGCGCTCCACGGGAGCCCGGCTGGGCCCGCTGCCCGTCGTCAACCTGGTGGTCTTGCAGGTAGGGCTCGCGATCGGGCTGGTGCTGCTCGGCATCGACACCGCCCTGTGGTGGGTGGCGGCGATAGTAATGTTGATCACTACACCGCTGGCTCTCGCGCGCTGGCGTGGTCGCTGGCTCGTCCTGTGGATCCAGCTCCTGGCGCGCTACCTGGTGCGTTCCCATGATCGCAGCATGGTCAACCCCAACCCGAACGCAGCCAGTACGCCACCGCCCCCCGGCGAGTCGGTCATCGGCGCGGAGGATCCTCGGGTCTGCCTGCTCCGGCTCGTGCTGCCGGACCTGGCGATCGCGCACGGCACCGATCACGAGCGGGAGCCGCTGGGTCTGGCCTGGCATCAGGGCACCTGGACCGCGGTACTGGAGGTGGACGCGACACCGTCCCTCATCGCCCCGATCGGCGGCACACCCAACCTCCCGCTCGGCGCACTCGCGCCCTGTCTGGAGGATCGTGGAGTGATGCTGGACGCGATCCAGGTGATCTGGCACTGCTATCCGGGCAGCGCCGCCCTGCCGTCCTCGTCCCCGGCGCTGAGCTCCTATCTTGAGGTCCTGGGTCCGCTGCCGGCGGCCGCTCGACGCACGACATGGGTTGCGGTCCGGTTGGATCCCCGTCGTTGCCTGGGTGCCGTGCAGGAACGCGGTGGTGGAGTGCTCGGCTCGCACCGAGCGCTGATCGGCGCGGTGTCCCGGGTCCGCAGCACGCTGGCGGCCCGTGGCGTACCCACCCGGCCACTGGACGCCGACCAGCTGCTGCGAGCCGGGATTTCCGCCGCTGAGCTGTCCTCGGTGGCCGGGACCGGACATCAGGCGACCCTGCAGGAACGGTGGACGGGAGTCACCGCCGCCGGCGTGGGCCACGCCAGCTATGCGATCACCGGTTGGTCCACCCAGGGCGGCATGCACAACCTCAATGCCCTGACCGGCGTCCGGGCACTGTCCACCACGGTGGCGCTCTCGATCTCCCCGGGCGAGGACGCCGCCGACGTCGGACTGCGGGGACTGGTCCGGGTCAGCGCCCGCAATCCCGCGGAACTCGAAGCGGCTGACGGCCGCCTGCAGGCGGTCTCCGAACGGCTGGGTATCGGGCTCACCGCCTTGCGTGGACTGCAGATCGACGGCTTGGCCGCGACCCTTCCGTTGGGAGCCTCGGCATGAGGACAGTGGGAGGGTCGCCCACCGCGGCCCGAGCGGTGGCACCGGAGTTCCTCGTCTCCCCCAGCCTGCTCGATGCGGTCAGCCCCTCGGGTGACCGTGGGGGCATGGTGCTGGGCTCGGGTACGCAGGGCGAACCGCTGAGTGTGTCGGTGCTCCGCGCGGAGCCGACCCGGCTGGTGCTGGTCGGCGGGCTCTACCTGGCCCGCCAGGTCGCGCTGCGGGCGATGGCGATCGGCGCGTGGGTGGTGGTGGGCACCGGCCGCCCCGCCGCCTGGCAAGTCCTGACCCGAGCCGCGGGAGAGGGCCCGGACGGCCGTCCCGCACCCTTGGTGCAGGTGCGCCGGCTCGCTCCGATCGAGTTGCCCCGCGCCTCGGAAGACGCGCCGCTACTGGTCGTGCACGATGGGGGCGCCGTACCGCAGGAGCTCTTCCCACCGCGCTCGCCCTGGCAGACCACCATGTACGTGCTGCCCTACCTGCACCCGCAGGCCCAGAACACGGCGAACAACGCCGACCTCGTCCTGCTCCAACGGCTGCCGGTGGGCCAGGCTCAGCTGGCCGCCCGGATCTGGCGGCTTCCCCCACCGCTGCTGAACCAGCTGACCTCGCTGGCCGACGACGCCGTGGTGGCTCTCGGGCGCAACCTGTGGATGCCGTTGCGGCTGGTCACCACCCCCAAAGAGCGGGAAATCCTCGGCCCGGTCCGCCGCGGCGACTGACCCGTGAGTGGCGTTACGTGCTAGAGCAACGAATGCCACTCACGAGGCGGCCTCGGTCTCGCGCGCGAACACGTCGACGATCTTTGCGCAGAACGCGGGGAGGTCGTTCGGGTTCCGGCTGGTCACCAATACCCCGTCGACCACTACTTCTTGATCGACCACATTGCCACCCGCGTTGCGGATGTCGGTCCGGATGCTCGGGTAAGAGGTCAACGTGCGGCCGCGGACCACGTCTGCCTCCACGAGGGTCCATGGGCCGT
>JBOHHD010000557.1:0-10087 GCA_050700515.1 Pseudonocardiaceae bacterium | reverse complement strand
CTCGTGGTGCCCGCTGACGGAGTCCTCGAGTTCCTGCATCCGCTGCCGGTCTCGGCACTGTGGGGGGTGGGGCAGCGCACCGCGGAGGTATTGCACCGGTGGGGATGTCGCACTGTCGCCGACGTGGCGAATACGCCACTTCCCGCGTTGCGCCGGGCCGTGGGTGCGGCGGTGGCCGAGCACCTGCATGAGATGGCAGAAGGTCGGGATGATCGGCGGGTCGTGCCCGACGCCTCGGAGAAGTCCGTCGGGGCTGAGGAGACCTTCGCCGAAGATGTGGTCGATCCCCAGGTGCTTCGCCGGGAGCTGCTGAGACTGTCCGAGCGGACGACGGCGGCGCTGCGTCGCCGTGGCCTGCGGGGCAGGACCATAGCCGTGAAGATCAGATATCCGGACTTCACCACGATCACCCGCTCCCGGACGCTGGCCACCCCCACCGACACCGGACAGGTGGTCTTCGGAGTGGTTGCCGAAATTGTTCGAATGTCACGTACCGCCCGGGGCTGCGCTCCGGCTGCTCGGCGTGCGGGTGGAGCAACTGGTCGGTGGTGTCCTGGCCGAGCAGCTCACCCTGGACGGGACCAGGGCGAACTGGCCGGATGCCGAGCGAGCTGCCGACGCTGCGCGGTCCCGTTTCGGGGGTGCCGCGGTGCGTCCTGCTGCCCTCCTGGATGGCGCAGGGCGACCGGTGCGCCGTACGCCCACTGAAACGGGTACACAGACTGGGTAGTCGGCACCGCTGCGGACTCGTATCCTCGATAGAGGGAGCCCGGCACGGGCGCCCGCCTGCCCGAGAGACTATCGTCGGGTCTGGCCCCAGGATCCGCCATCAACATCCGGAGTGCCGGAGGAGGATTTCGATGCCACTCTCCGAGCACGAGCAACGTCTGCTCGATCAGATTGAGCGCGCGCTCTACGCCGAGGATCCCAAGTTCGCGTCGAACGTACGTGGTGCTCGGATGCGCAGCCCCTCCCGACGTAGGCGGCTTCAGGGCATCGCATTGTTCGTGCTGGGTTTGGTGCTCCTGGTGGTGGGGGTGATGCTTCCGCTGCGCCCAGCTGGGATCCCGGTGGTCAGCGTCCTCGGCTTCCTCGTCATGTTCGCTGGGGCCGTCGTCGCGATTTTCGCGCGCAACCAGGGTCGTGAGGTGGGGGAGGACGGTAAATCGCCTGGCAACTCCTCCTCCGGAGGATCACGCAGCACGCTGGCCCAGCGAATGGAAGACCGGTTCCGGCGCCGATTCGAGGACCGCTAGCCCTGCCGCGGTAACGAGTTCCCCACTTTCACCCACACCCCGTCTCCGGGTCCGATCGCCGACGTTGGTTCGCGCGTGGGCCGAGGCGGTATTGCCGCAGGAAGGCGCTGATTGCTGCGTCCTTATCGGCTGATTGCTGCTGAGGCCTGCGTCGCTGTCGGCCGTCCCTTCCACTCCGGTCCCACTCCTTCCCACCGGTACTGACCTGGCTGAACCATGCTCTTGGGTAGCTCATGAGGGCTTCGTTGCGGTTGACAGTGGTGGAAAGTGGGGTAGCGTGGCGGCCAGTGGAGCACAGGGGTGCTCCATGGGTCGGCCCGCAACGGGTTGACGAGGAGATGGGGTGGTCGTGTTCCTGGGCACGCACACCCCCCGCCTTGATGACAAGGGCCGGCTGACGCTGCCGGCGAAGTTTCGCGACGCACTGGCAGGGGGTCTGATGGTCACCAAAGGACAGGACCACTGCCTGTACGCATTTCCGCGGGCCGAGTTCGAGGAAATGGCCCGCAAGGTCGCGGCCGCTCCGTTGACCAACGAGGCGGTGCGGGCATACCAGCGTTATCTGTTCGCGGGCACCGATGAGCAGCGTCCGGACGGGCAGGGACGCATCTCGATCGTTCCCGAGCTGAGGCGCTATGCCGGCTTGAGCAAGGACTGCGTGGTGATCGGCGCAATCAGTCGCCTGGAGATCTGGGACAGCGCGGCATGGCAGCGCTACCTGGAGGAGCACGAGGAGTCTTACGCCCAGGCGCAGGAGGAGGTGTTGCCCGGCTTGTTCTGACCGGGCAGGTCTGCCCACTGAAGGCAGCACTCCTTCTCGGTACCGCGAGGCCTCCGTCCGAATCGATGTGCAAAGGACACGGACCAGCAGGGCCCTGACGCACCTTCCCCGGCGCCAGGACCCTCGCCCGGGCGGAGACCTCGCGGTATCGGGACAGGCTGAACATCGGGCAGGGCTGGGCGCAGTGCAGGTAATCAGCGCTCACCATGGCACGTAGGGGCGTAAGGGGTGCGGATGTGAGCAGAGGGAGGCTGGCCGTGGCCGAGTGGCCGCCCGAAGGCACCTGCTCACCCCACCACGCCCCCGTGCTGCTGGCGAGGTGCCTAGCTCTGCTCGAGCCGGTGTTGGCCGACCGACCGGCCATCCTGGTCGACGCCACCTTGGGTCTCGGTGGGCACGCGGCGGCATTGCTCGAGGCACACCCGGAGCTCACCTTGATCGGCGTGGACCGGGATCCGCAGGCCCTGGAGCTGGCCAAGGACCGGCTGGCCGCCTACGCCGGGCGAACCCAGTTGATACATGCGGTCTACGACGAGCTAACGGATGTGCTGGAGCGCCTCGGTATCGAACGGGTCGAGGGCGTGTTGTTCGACCTCGGCGTGTCCTCGCTGCAGCTCGATGTCAGCGACCGGGGCTTCTCCTACGCCCGGGATACCGCGCTGGACATGCGGATGGACCCCACCGTCGGCCCCACCGCGGCCGACGTGGTCAACGGGTATTCCAAGGCAGACCTCACCCGGGTGCTGCGCGACTACGGCGAAGAGCGCTTCGCGAGCCGGATCGCCGGCGCGATCGTCGGCGAGCGGGCTCGACAGCCCTTCGACACCAGCGCTCGGTTGGTCGAACTCATCTATCAGAGCGTTCCCGCCGCCGCTCGACGCCGGGGCGGACATCCGGCCAAGCGGACTTTCCAGGCGTTACGGATCGAGGTCAACGGCGAACTCGCGGCGTTGCGCTCGGCGATCCCGGCCGCGCTGGATGCGCTGTCGATCGGCGGTCGGCTGGTGGCGATGTCCTATCACTCCCTGGAGGATCGGCTGGTCAAGCGAGCGCTGGCCGAGCTGACCGGTTCGCGTACTCCTCCCGGTCTGCCCGTCGAGCTGCCTGGCCACGGACCGCAGCTCCGCGTGCTGACCCGCGGTGCCGAGCAGGCAGACCCCGCCGAGACGGGGACCAACCCGCGAGCCGCTTCGGTGCGCTTGCGGGCCGCCGAGCGTATTGCCCCCGCTGCTCCGCATCCGATCGCCCGGAGGTGACCTCGTGACGGCTTCCCTGGCGGCTCCGCCGCATAACACGACATCCACAGTCGGCCTCACCCCCACTCGCCGCCGTGGTGCCGGACCTGCCCGAACCCGATCGGCGGCCGTTGCCCGCGCCTATGCGCGGCGTGCGCAACGCAATGGCGCGTTGCACTCCGCCGGGCGGACCCCCACCGCTGCCCACCGGGCGCCGTTCGTCGTGTTGGTCATGGTGTTGCTCTCGGCGGCATTGGTGGCCACGCTATGGCTGTCGACCGCAGCGGCAGCGGACTCCTACCGTCTGCAGAATGCCCGGGAATCGGCCAGGGATCTCACCGAGCGCTCCGAGCAGCTCGGACGAGAGGTGGCCACTCTGGAAACGGCGCCCGAACTGGCTCGCCGGGCGCTCGAGCTGGGTATGGTCCCTGCCGGGGATCCGGCCCGGTTGGTGGTGGGCCCGGGTGGGGCGGTCACGGTGATAGGCGAACCCAAGGTGGCTACCGCGCCGTCCGCTGCCATTCCCGCTGAGGTGGACCCGGCGTCTGCGCCGCCCGCCCTGTCCCCGCAGGCCACGGTGCCCGGACGGACATGATGGGTGGCTCCAGCACGGCGCGCCCACGAGTTCGCCAACCCCGGCACCCGGGAGTTCGCCAGCCTGGCAGACCTCCTCGGACACGCCGCAGACCGCGCTTCTCGGCGAGCGCGGAGCGTAGCCGCCTGGTGCTGGGACGAACGCTGCTCGTTATCGCCTTGCTGGCTGCGGGGCTCAAGCTGGTAGCTGTGCAGGGCCTGCAGGCCGAGGAGCTCTCCGCGCAGGCCGCGCGCCAGCGCACCACGCCGCAGTTGCTGCCCGCCGCGCGCGGCACGATCACCGATCGCAACGGCACCCCGCTGGCGTTCAGCGTGGAGGCGCGGGCGTTGTACGCCCAGCCCTCACGGATCGTGGCCGAGCAGCGCGCAGCCGGGACCGATCCGGACGCGCACAAACAGGCAATGGCCCGCCGGATCGCCGAAGTGCTCGGCCCGCCCGTCGCCGAGTCCGACGTCCTGGACCAGTTGAACAGTGACCACACCACGGTGCTGCTGGCGTCGACGGTGGCCCCGGCCCAGGCCAGAGCGATCACACAGGACTTCCCGGAGATCAGCGCGGAGTACCGGGAGATTCGGCAGTACCCCGGTGGCGAGGTCGCCGCGAACGTGCTCGGAGTGGCGAACTGGCGCGCTGACGAGCGCAAGGCGCGTGGGCTGGTGGGGCTGGAGAACTACGCCGATACGCTGCTTGCGGGCACGGACGGTCGCCGTGTGGTGGACACCGCAGAAGGGTCCGAGGCCATTATTCCGGGCAGCGAGCGGGCCGTTCGACCTGCCGTACCCGGTTCGGACCTCGAACTCACGCTCGACTCCGATCTGCAGTACACGCTGCAGCGGTTGCTCGGCGACTACGCGCGGCGTCACGGCGCCAAGGGGGGTACCGCCGTGGTGCTGGATGCCCGAACCGCCGAGGTCTACGCCATGGCCAACGCCGTCACCTTTGATCCGAACCATCTGCTGGAGGCGAGCCCGGAGCAGCTGGCGAATCCCGCCGTCTCCGCCCCTTTTGAGCCCGGTTCGGTGAACAAGGTCGTGACCGCAGCCGCAGCCATCGAGCACGGCATCGTCACACCGGATACCGCGCTGCGCGTCCCGGGTCAGCTTCGGATAGCCGATCGGACGATCCGGGATGCGTGGTCACATGGCATGGTGGACCTGACCTTCACCGGCGTGCTGGCCCGTTCGTCCAACGTCGGCACGTTGCTCACCGCGCAGCGGGTCGGTGAGGACCGTTTCGTGGAGATGCTGGAGCGGATGGGGTTGGGCCAGCGCACCGAGGTGGGACTGCCGGGGGAGAGCGCGGGGCGGATTCCGCCTCGTGAACAGTGGTCGGGCAGCACGTTCGCCAACCTTCCCATCGGTCAGGGACTGTCGATGACCGTATTGCAGATGGCGGGGATGTATCAGGCGATCGCCAACGACGGTGTGCGCATCCCTCCCCGGATCGTCAGCGCCGTGATCGCCCCGGACGGCACCCACACCGCGACCCCTCGGCCCGAGGGAATCCGGGTGGTCAACCCCCAGACCGCCCAGACCGTGCGGAACATGCTGCGAGCAGTGGTGCAGGACGAGCCGCGGCAGCGCGGTACCGGTCCGCAGGCGGCGCTGGAGGGCTACCAGATCGCCGCCAAGACCGGCACCGCTCAGCAGGTCGATACCGCCTGCGGATGCTATAGCAACTCGACATACTGGATCACCTTCGCCGGGATACTGCCTGCCGATGAGCCACGTTTCGTGATCGGGATCATGCTCGACGACCCGGACACCGGCACTGCGGCGCCCCTGTTCCACGACATCGCCTCCTATGTGGCGCAGCGATACCAGATTCCGCTGTCTGCGACGCCCAGCCCGCTCGTCACCCTTACCCTCGGCTGAACCCGTTGAAGAAAGAGCGGCCCGGGTCCCCCATTCAGTGGGCTCAGCCCGCCGGTAGCCTTCGCCCTCGCGGCTCCCGGTGACCACGAGGCGGTGATCACGAGGTGGGGGCGCAGCGCCGCAACCTGTACCTGGACCCGCTACTCGACCCCGGACCGTGACCGCTCCTGTGACTCCCTCGCTGACCGAGACACCGCTTCGGCCGTCGCACACCAGGCCGATCCCCTTGACCGCGCTCGCCACGCTGGCGGACGCGACCGCCTCGAGAGCACCGGAGGGAACGGGGGTGACCGGCATCGTGGTGCGCGCCCAGCAGGTGTTGCCCGGCGACCTGTTCGTGGCACTGCCGAGCCTGACCCCCGGTCGCCCGCACGGGGCCGATTTCGCCGGCGCCGCGCTGAGTGCCGGCGCCGCCGCGGTACTCACCGACCCCGCCGGGGCCCGACGGGCGAGCCTGACCGACCCGAGGGTGCCGCTGCTGGTGCACCCCGACCCTCGCTCGGTGCTGGGTGCGCTGTCCACCTACCTCTACGGTGACCCCTCCACGCGGCTGGCCGTCCTGGGAATCACCGGCACCTCCGGCAAGACCACCACGACGTACCTGCTGGAAGCAGGACTACGGATGGCCGGGGCGGCCACCGGCCTGCTGGGCACCGTGCAGTTGCGGATCGGTGCGCAGCACCTGCCCAGCAGGGGCACCACTCCCGAGGCACCGGCTCTCCAGGCCTTGCTGGCGCTGATGGTCGAGCGTGGCGTGACCCACCTGCCCATGGAGGTGTCCAGCCACGCGCTGGCGTTGGGCCGGGTGGCCGGGACGGCCTTCACCGTCGGGGCATTCACCAACCTGTCGCAGGACCACCTGGATTTTCATGCCGACATGGAGGAGTACTTCGCCGCCAAGGCATCGCTGTTCGACGGGCGGGCGCGAGTTGAAGTGGTCTGCATCGATGACGCGTGGGGCCCTCGGTTGGTCAGGTCCGCGACCAGGACGGTGTCCCTGGACGGCGACGCGACCTGGCACGCGGCCGATGTCGTCACCACGCGCGGCGGCAGTCAGACGTTCCGCGCGCGGGGCCCGGATGGATTCGATCAGCGCATGCAGGTGCGGTTACCGGGTGCGTTCAACGTCACCAATGCTCTCCTCGCGCTGGCTGTCGCGCACGCCGCCGGAGCCGATCCGCACCTCGTGCTCCGCGGCATCGCCACCGCCGAGGTGCCCGGCCGGATGCAACGGGTCAACCGCGGGCAGGACTTCCTCGCCATCGTGGACTACGCGCACAAACCCGCTGCGGTCGCCGCGCTGCTCGACGCGGTACGCGCGCAGATCCCCGGTCGGTTACTGGTGGTGCTGGGCTGTGGAGGAGATCGGGATGCCGGCAAGCGCCCGCTAATGGGAGCCGAGGCGGCGCGGCGTGCCGATCTGCTCATCGTCACCGACGACAATCCCCGTACCGAGGATCCCGCCGCTATCCGTACCGCCGTGCTTACCGGCGCCGGAGTCGGTCCCGCCCAGGTGGTGGAGATCGCCGATCGGGCGGCGGCGATCGGCTATGCGGTCGCAGCGGCACGTGCGGGCGATGCCGTCGTGGTCGCTGGCAAGGGCCACGAGACCGGGCAGGAGGCGCACGGCATCAAGCGCCCCTTCGCCGATGCGGACGTGCTCGCCGATCTGCTCGACCGGCTGACCGGGGTGAGCGAGTGATTCCGCTGACCCTGTCCGAGGTGGCCGATGCGGTCGGCGGCACCGTGCACGGCTGCGATGGCACCGCGGTGGTCACCGGTGAAGTCGAGTTCGACTCCCGTCGCGTGGGCCCGGGGGGACTGTTCGTCGCGCTGCCCGGGGCGCGGGCGGACGGGCACGGCTTCGCCGCTGCCGCGCTGGCCGCCGGGGCCGCCGGAGTGCTCGCCGGCAGGCGCGTCGACGTGGCGGCGGTGCTGGCCCCCTCGGTCCCCGCTGCGCGGTCGGCCGCGTACGCGCTGGCCGCCGACACCGATGGCGCGGGTGCCGCGGTGCTGGCTGCGTTGGCCCGGCTCGCGCGCTCCGTGGTGAGCCGGTTGAGTTCCGGACCGGCCGGCCTGCAGGTGGTGGGATTGACCGGCTCGTCGGGCAAGACCTCCACCAAGGACATGGTGGCTGCGCTGGTGGCGCCGCTGGGTCCCACCGTCGCGCCACCTGGATCGTTCAACAATGAGCTCGGCCATCCGTGGACCGCGCTGCGGGCCGATCTGCACACCCGGCACCTGGTGCTCGAGCTCTCCGCGCGGGGGATCGGTCACGTCGCGGCACTGTGCCGGGTGGCGCCGCCGTCGATCGGGGTGGTGCTCAATGTCGGTTCCGCGCACCTGGGCGAGTTCGGTTCTCGGGATGCGGTAGCGACGGCCAAGGGCGAGCTGGTGGAGGCGTTGCCGGAGAGCGGGGTCGCGATACTCAATTCCGACGATCCGGTGGTCGACGCGATGGATCGGCGAACCGTTGCCCGGGTAGTGCGCTTCGGACGGTCCGCGGCAGCTCAGGTGCGTGCCACCGACGTCGTCTTGGACGATCAGGGCCGTCCCTCGTTCCGACTCCGCACCCCGAACGGAGAGGCCGAGGTGCAGCTTGCGGTGCACGGCGAGCATCAGGTGTCCAATGCGCTCGCGGCCGCGGCGGTGGCGCTGGAACTCGGGGCCACTGCGGCGGATATCTCGGCGGTGCTCGCTCGCTATCGGCCGGTATCCCGCTGGCGGATGGAGGTGACCCACCGGGCCGATGGGGTGACAGTGATCAACGACGCGTACAACGCCAACCCCGAATCGGTCTCCGCCGCCCTGCGCACCCTGGTCGCGATGGCAGCCGACCGGCGCAGGTGGGCGGTGCTCGGTCCGCTCGGCGAGCTCGGCGAGGCCGAGGCCGCGGCGCACCGGGAGATCGGCCTTCTCGCCGCGCGCCTCGGCATCGATCGCCTCGTCGTGGTGGGGCGGCAAGCCCAGCCGATGCACCCGGCGTTCACCGACTCGGCAGCGAGGAGCTCAGCGGGTGGGGCGGCATCGTGGTCGGTACCGGTACCTGATGTGGCGACGGCGCTCGAACTGCTGCGTGCGGAACTGGAGCCCGGCGACGTGGTGCTCATCAAGGCGTCGCGGGCCTATGGACTGGAGCGGATCGCCGAGGGCCTGCTCGATACGGCTCGCCGCGACAGGGGTCGCCGGTGATCAGCATCCTGGTCGCTGCCGGGGTTGCCCTGTTGGCCTCCATCCTGTTCACCCCCTACCTGATCCGGGTGTTCTCCCGACAGGGCTTCGGGCAGGAGATCAGGCAGGAGGGCCCGCAGAGCCACCAGAGCAAACGCGGCACTCCCACCATGGGCGGGGTCGCCATCTTGCTGGCGCTCTGGACCGGTTATCTGGTGGCCCATCTCACCGTCACCCGCACCGGCATGACCGCCTCGGCTCTGGTCGTGCTGCTGCTCACCACGGTGCTCGGGGTGGTGGGTTTCCTCGATGACTTCATCAAGATCCGCCGACAGCGCAACCTGGGCCTGAACAAGACCGCCAAGCTGGTCGGGCAGCTGGTGGCCGCCGTGCTGTTCGCGATCCTGGCGGTGAACTTCCGGGATTCCGACGGCATCGCCCCCGCCTCGACGCACTTGTCCTTCGTCCGGGACATCGCCGTGCTGTCGTTCGGGGTGATCGGGTTCGTGGTCTTCAGCTACCTGCTGGTGTCCGCCTGGTCGAACGCGGTGAACCTCACTGACGGGCTCGACGGGCTGGCTGCCGGATCCGGGGCGATGGTGCTGGCGACCTATGTGATCGTGTCATTCTGGCAGTACACCCAGGATTGCACCATCGAGGCGCTGCCCGGCTGCTACACCGTGCGCGACCCCCTCGATGTAGCCCTGGTGGCCGCCGCCGCGGTCGGTGGGTGCATCGGGTTCCTGTGGTGGAACGCCGCCCCGGCGAAGATTTTCATGGGTGACACCGGGTCGCTGGCCATCGGCGGGCTGCTCGCCGGCCTTTCCGTGGTCACCCGTACCGAGCTGCTGTTGGTCATCATCGGTGGATTGTTCGTCGTGGAGGCGCTGTCGGTGGTGTTGCAGGTGGCGGTGTTCCGCACCACACGGCGACGGCTGTTCCGGATGGCGCCCTTCCATCACCACTTCGAGCTGGCCGGATGGGCGGAGACCACCGTGATCATCAGGTTCTGGTTGCTCGCGGCCATCTGCTGCGCGCTGGGCGTCGGGGTGTTCTACAGCGAATGGCTGAATGCGGCCGGAGGGTGACCGCAATGGGTGCAGTGGACTTTCCGCCTCCGTCGATCGGGGGCGCCGCGGATCTGGCCGGGGCCCGCGTGCTGGTCGCCGGGGCTC
>JBOHHD010000556.1:0-1965 GCA_050700515.1 Pseudonocardiaceae bacterium | reverse complement strand
ATGTGCGCCACTGGTTCACCGCGCCGCCAGCGAATGGTGTAGCCGGCGTCCAGGAACACCCATCCGATCAGGGCGGCCCTCGAGGCTGCCCGCATCCGGTTCACGAGCATTCCTCGGGGTTCGTCCGACCGTGCCGACGTGACCCGTGGCTGATCAACTTCGCGCGGCGAATCATCCGCAGAACTGTCACGACGGACGCCCTTTCTGGTGGGTGGCCGGCCGGCCGGGTTCGGGTCCCGGCCGGCCTCGCCACTTCCCGTCGGACGTGGGGGGAAACCGGACCAACGAGAGGTGACGTGATCGATACGGTTCCAGCGATGCCCGGGGCGCGGCAGGGCGTTCCACTCGAGGTTTCACTCCCCGAATTGAGGTGACTCACGCCCGATAGCAGGCTTCCGCGGGGGTGGGGTTAGCGGAGGCGGGCGGCGGCGTGGACCAGGGCGTCGACTTCGGCGACAGTGGTGTAGTGGGCCAGGCCTACTTGGACGGCGCCGCCCACTTCGGCTACGCCGAGGGAGGCGAAGACGTCGTAGTGGCCGGCGTCGGCGAAGGCGCACACCCCGGACTCGGCCAGTGCCTCGACGACGTCCCAGCACTTGCGGCCGGAGACGGTGAAGGCCATGACGGGTATCCGGCGCATCGCGTCACCGAGCACGGTGACGTGCCGCAGCGCCCGCAGTTCCCCGGTGAGGTGCGACAGCAGCCCGGCCTGGTAGGCCTTGACCGACCCCAACGAGGCGAGCAGCCGCTCCCTGCGGGATCCCACCGCGGTGTCATCGAGCCCGGCCAGATACTCCACCGAGGCGACCAGGCCCGCCAGCAGGGCATGCGGGTGGGGTCCGAGTTCGAGCCGCTCGGGCCCCCGCGCGTTCGGGTCCAGCGCGCACGAGGGCAACCGATCGAGCACCCGCGGATCGCGGAAGGCCAGCGCCGCGACCGGGGGGCCGCCCCATGCCGAGCCGGAAACGGCGACCACGTCGGCACCCATGGCTGCCACATCCAGGGGCACGAAGGGTGCCGCGCCGGACGCATCGACCACGACCGTCGCCCCCACCGAGCGGGCTCGCTCGGCGATGTGGGCGACTTCGGGCCGGGTGCCCACGGCGCTGGACGCCGCCGTCACCGCGACCAACCGGGTCCGGCGCGACATCAGATCGTCGTACTGCCACGACGGCAACTCGCAGGTCTCGATGTCCACCTCGGCCCAGCGCACCGTGGCACCGCAGCGTTGCGCGGCCCGCGTCCACGGCGCGACGTTGGCCTGTTGATCGAGCCGGGACAGCACGATCTCGTCACCGAGCATCCAACCCGCACCCAGGGCGTCGGCCAGCCGCGCCAGCAGCACCGCCAGGCCCGGCCCCAGGACCACCCCGGCGGGGTCCACGCCGACCAGGTCGGCCACACAACGGCGGGCGGCGTCCACGATCGCCACGCCCCGTTGGGAGGAGGGGAAAACCCCCCCGGGAGCCGAGACCGGGGCGCGCAGCGCGGTGGCCACCGCCATGGCGACCTGCTCGGGAACCTGCATCGTGGCGGCCCCGTCCAGATGCACCCATCCGTCGCCGAGGGCGGGAAACAGACCCCGGACCCGAGCGACGTCGAATGCCATAGGCGGATACCGTACGAGGGGAGTCCCGGGGATCGGCGGCGGGGCCGGATAACTACTCGTCAGCCCCTGGCGAAGCCGATTCGTCAGTATCACGTCGCGGGCGCAGGATGGAGCCATGAGTAAACCGGATGAGCAGCACATCGTCGTGGTAGGTCCCGATGGCCAGCCGGTGCATGCCATGGCGGTGCCCCCCGGTATGTCGCTGGGCGCCGGCTCCGACGAGCAGGGCGGCTCGGACGTCGCGGACATGGTCGAGCAGCCGGCCAAGGTCATGCGGATCGGCACGATGATCAAACAGCTGCTCGAGGAGGTGCGCGCGGCGCCGCTGGACGAGGCGTCCCGGGCCCGGCTCAAGG
>JBOHHD010000555.1:0-2455 GCA_050700515.1 Pseudonocardiaceae bacterium | reverse complement strand
GTCAGTATGTCGCCGAGACCCGGGACCGGTTGAGCACTGCCATCGCCACCCGACCCGAAGGCCGCGCCCGCACCCGCAGCCAGATCAGACTCGCCAGCCTCATCATGGTCACCGGCGACCCCCGCGAAGCCGCCGCCCTCGGTATCCAAGCCCTGGACTGGGCAGCCCCCCTGCGCTCCCGCCGCGCCACCTCCGACTTCCACGACCTGAACCGCCTCGCCGAACCCCACACCAACCTCCCCGAAGAGGCCGACCTCCGCGCCCGCCTCCGCACCACCCTCACCGCCGCCTGACGCGAGCGACGTCCTACCAGATAGTTGGCACGGTTTTGGCGAAGTAGGCAGCGCGCTCGGCCTTCGCCTCATCCAGGCCGCGGATGAGGTCGGCGACCGCCTCGGGCGGTACCGCCCCAGCCAGTGCGCCGAGCATGCTCGTGCGCTGCCCGGACCGCTGCTCTGGCACGATCCGCACATGAGCCCCGGGATGCAGGCCCAGGCGTGCCAGTTCGCTGGCGGGAAGGCTTCCGTCATCGGCCACGACGACGTGGAAACCCTCGCCGTCACCATGCGCTGATGTAGTGCTCACGGGCACAGGCTAGTCATGGCCACCCGCCAGGGAGCAGCTGCCGGACGAGCCGGTAAGCGACCTGTCGATGTCCGGCAGCGGGCGGGAAGACACCGGCAGGACACCTTCCTGGAGCTTGTGCCGTTAGGTGCTGTCCTGCGGTAACACCGTCCACTGCACCAGCGTCTATCAGCTCGTTGTCGTGCTGCCAGGGGGAGGATTGCGGGAGGATTGAAGGCTGATCCAGCCATCTAGCCGGCCTAGATTCTTGTAATCTAGGCGGGCTAGAGTTATTGTCGTGGTTAAAGCGATGAGATTGCGGGACGTCGAGTCCGCACTGCTCCAACGGGGCTGCAAGATCCTGTCCGACAAGGGTCCTCACACCAAGTGGGGCTGCCCGTGCGGCGCGCACACGGCACCCGTCCCCCGGCACAGCATCGTCTCACCAGGAGTGGTTCGAAATGTCGGCAAGCGCATAGCATGCCTGCCGGAAGGGTGGTTGCAGTGACCGTCTACCAGGTCACAGCGCGGCGCTGGGCCCACGGCTGGGAGCTTCACATCCACGATGACGCTGGCGAAGAGGTCGGCGTCACCCAGTCACGCTCCATAGCCGGCGCGGAGCGTATGGCCCGCGACTACCTTGCGCTTGACCTGGGGGGCGAGCCCGATTCCTACGACGTCACGATCATGCCGGAACTCGAAGGGAACCTAGCCACCGAAGCTGAAGCTGCCAGGCAAGCCGTCCGGGACGCCGAGCGAGCCCAGCGAGACGCGGCGGCCCGACAACGCGCGGCAGCCCGTCACCTCAAGGAATCTGGCTTGAGCGGGGCAGACATTGCCGCTGTGCTCAAGGTTTCCGCACAGCGAGTCTCACAGCTGGTGAACTCCTGATCGTCCGCTCACCCCGCCTGGACCGTGATGCCGCAGTCGCTGCGGTGCGTCGCTCATTCGCTGTTGCACCAGGTGCGGACTTCACCGAGAGCACGTTGGTGATGGCAACGGGGACGCTGTGATCGTTGCGTGCACACCGGCTGATCACCTCGGCTGACTGTTCGAGCAGAGGGGCCCGCACGATGCGCTCCAGATCTGCGTGACCGGCCCCGACGAACTCCTCTGCAGGTAATTAGCTATTTTCCGTCCGGGATGGCAGCCAGTTGAGCGCATAGCTTGAGCATGTCCGCCACCCGCTGTGCGTCACCCCTCACAGCGGCACTGCTTCGGCAAGGACGCGGGCCTGCATCCGCTTCTTCAACCCCTTCGGGGTCGCTACCTGGGTGAAGACCCCCATGAGTTGCTCGACATCCAGAGCGAACCCGGCCATATCGAAGTAACCATGCCCGGGGGCCACATCGATCAGCAGGTCGAGGCCGCTCGTTTATCAGCTCGTTGTCGTGCTGCCAAGGGGAGGATTGCGGGAGGATTGAAGCTGATCCAGCCATATGGTGGCCGGCCGATGACGATCCGTGGCAGGCTGCGCCGATCATGTTCAAGGGGGAGGGTGGTCGTGGGCGCGCCGAATGATCTGCTGCGTCGGGCTAGGGTAGCCCAGCGCCTGCTCGCCCTGGCCGCTGTGATCTGGCACAACTGGAAGATCAACGCACCCGTGAAGCGGTCGCTGATCGCCTACGACCACTGACCCACAGATGAGGAATCAGTCATCCAGGCCGGGCATGGCGACCGGTAGCCCGGCCTTGTGGGCTGCGTCGGCCATCCGGCGGTCGTAGGTGACCAGCGCGATGAGCTCGGGGCCGAGCGCATCGGCGCTTGCCACATGAATCGCATCAAGAGACCGAACGATTCCCGAAACGTTCGCTGCGGCGTCGCGAATCGCGCTGGTGAGCTGAATCTCCGCGTGGTCACGGAGCAAGGTGGCCATCAGGCCGGGAAAGTC
>JBOHHD010000554.1:0-6760 GCA_050700515.1 Pseudonocardiaceae bacterium | reverse complement strand
GGCACGGACACCGACCGGGTGGGGCCGATGCGGCTGGTCGGATCCGGAGCCGCCGCGGCGAGCGCGGTGCGCGCGGCCGCGGTGGGAAGCTTCGCTGTCGCCGTGGTGGCCGGACTCGTGCTGGTCGCGCTGGCGGGACACTGGTGGTTGGTGGGGGTGGGAGCGGGCAGCATCGCGGCGGCATGGTTCTACACCGGCGGGCGACGGCCGTACGGCTATGTCGGACTCGGCGAGCTGGCGGTATTCGTCTTCTTCGGGCCGGTCGCGGTGCTGGGCACCCAGTACGTCCTCAGTGATCGGGCCACCCTGGCCGGCACGCTCGCGGCCGTCGCGGTCGGTGCGCTGTCTGCCGCCGTCCTGGTGACGAACAACCTGCGAGACCTCCCCACCGACGCCACCGCGGGCAAACGCACCCTCGCGGTTCGCCTCGGCCCGCACCGGACCCGCGCGCTGTACGCCGTCTTGGTCGCCGTCCCGTTCGTGATCACGCTCGGTCTCGCGCTGTCCCACCCGGTCGCGTTGATCGCCCTGATCGCGCTGGCCCTCGCGGTGCGGCCGCTGCGCCTGGTCCGCCGGGGCGTCGAGGGGCCTGCGCTGATCCCGGTGCTGCGGGACACCGCGCTGATGATGCTGGTGTGGGCCGCCCTCACCGGTGCCGCGCTGGCGTACTAAGGCTCGCCCACGCGCTCGCCGCCACGGAGCTGCTCGCGCAGTCGTGCCCGCTCGGCACGCCGACGCGCCCCGGCCGCCGCCATCCCCGCGGCCACGCGTACCCGTAGCGGCCGGAGCACCACGACGGCCAGTGGCAGCGCAATCACCAGCGCGAACACGACGGCGACCAGTAACGGGACGTCAACCAGCACCAGCCCCAGCGCCACCACTCCTACCAACGCGAGCCGCGCGACACTGTAGAGGGCGACGTCACGTACAAGCCCCGGATTCTTCACCACGCCCACCGAGCCTAGCCGCCACCGGAACCCGGGGGTGATGTGGTGGGGACGGTCGAGGTAGGCACCGGGTGAGTCAGGCACTACGTAGGCCGACTCGTCCACGGTGTACAGCGCTACTACCCTCGGCGGTGACCGACGAGAGGTGACCACTGTGCAGTACCTACTGGCAGCCTTCGGAGCAGCCACAGTGACCGCGCTGCTTTGGAAGGCGTTCGGCCCACAGCGTCCGGTCGGTAAGCGGCCAGTACTCGCCCCTGACGATGATCCGGACTTTCTCCGGGATCTGGACCGCAAGAAACTCGACGAGGACGGTGAACCCAACCGCTAGGAACGGGCACGGGCAGCCGCGTTCGGAAAATCATCGGCGACGGTGGCCGCCAGCTCCAGAGCGGCGAGCCGAGCGCGCTGCCCGAGTTGATCGAGGTCGATCTCCCCGCCCTCCTCCAGATGCTCGTCGAAAGGCATCCGGCACACCGAGCGGCAGCGAGCCGCGAAATGCATGGCAACCCGGTCGAGATCCACTTTTCCGGACATCGGACGCACGGAGTTGATCACGGCGACGGACCGGCTGACCAGTTCCCGGTAACCGTGTGCCTCCAGCCAATCCAAGGTGGCCGATGCCGAGCGTGCCCCGTCGATCGAACCGGACGAGACGATGACCAGCGAGCCGGCCATGTCCAGCACGCCCTTCATCGCGGAATGCATCAGCCCGGTTCCGCAGTCGGTGAGCAGGATGTTGTAGAAGTGCTCGAGCAGGGTGACAGTGCGGCGGTAATCATGCTCGCTGTATGCCTCTGACACCGCCGGATCCTGCTCACTGGCCAGGATCTCCAGCCGGCTGGGTCCCTGGGAGGTATAGGCCCGGATGTCGGAATAGCGGCGGATCCGCTGGGCGTCACGCAGCAGATGCCGGACCGTGGCAGTGGTCTCCAGCGGAATCTTCTGGGACAGCGTGCCCCGGTCGGGATTGGCGTCCACCGCGATGACCCGGTCGCCACGCAGGGAGGAGAAGGTCGAACCCAGCATCGTCGTGATGGTCGTCTTACCGACGCCACCCTTGAGGCTCAGCATGGCAATCTTGTAGCAACCATGCAGTGGCTGGTTGATTCTGGCGATCAGTTCCCGGCGCTGCGCGTCCGCGGGGCTCTCCCCGATGTTGAGGGTGCGCCCGGAAGCCACGAAAACAGCCCGCCGCCAGCCAGACTGCGGTACTCGCTTGGTGTGCGGAAGCAACTGGGCGGAGGATAGTTCGTGCGCTGGCGAATGCTGGGAATACCCCCCAGCTGTCCCGTTGCCCTGGCGCACGTCGGGCTCGTCCTGACCTCCGGTCACGCTGCTGTTCCTCCCACCATCGCTGCAACACTATCGAGCACTGTCGAGAGTAATAGCACTCAGAGCCCGGCGTAGGAGTGCAGGCCGGCGATCACGATGTTGACGAAGAACAAGTTGAACACCATCACCGCGAAGCCCACCACGTTGATCCACGCCGCTCGGGAACCGCGCCACCCGGCCGTCGACCTGGCGTGCAGATAGCCGGCGTAGACCACCCAGGCGACCAAGCCGACGGTCTCCTTGGGGTCCCAACCCCAGTAGCGACCCCACGCGACCTCTGCCCAGATGGCACCGGTGATGAGCGCGAAGGTCCAGATCGGGAAGGCGACCACCGCGGTGCGATAGGCGACGCGGTCCAGCATGGCGCTGCTGGGCAGCCGCGCGGTCCGCCCCGCTCGCTCCTGCACCAGATACAGCACGCTGGCCACTCCGGAGACCAACAGAATCCCCGTGGAGGCGATGGCCGCGGAGACATGGATCACGATCCAGTACGAATTCAGCGCCGGGATCAGCGGTGCGGCGTCGACGTAGAGCACGGTGCCGCCCAGGAACAACAGCACCACGACCGGCAACAGCACGAACAGCCCGAGGCGGCGCAGGGCGGGGGCGCTGGATCGTTGCCGGTAGAGCACGACCAGCCAGGCGAGCAGGGCGACGAAGCAGACCGCCGAGGTGAACTCGTACATATTGCCCCAGGGCACCCGCCCGACGGCGGCTCCGCGCAGCGCCAGTGAGCAGCCGTGCACTCCCAGGGTCAGCCCGGTGAGAGCGACCGCGGAACGGCCGATTCGCTCCACGCCACTCCGGCCGTCCCCCGGTGGCGCCAGGGTGGCCACCGGGCCACCGCCATCGACAGTGGTCTGTGGTGATGTGGCCGGCTGTGCGGTGCCGGCCCGAGCCCGCTCCCCCGCGTACTCGACGGCGTGCAGCACCATCGCGAACAGGTACAGCACCAGTGCGGTGCCGTACGCCAGATCACCGTAGGACGCCAGCACCGGATCGACCGGCATCGCCACCAGCCCCTTTCTCAACGCCCCCGGTCTCCACAACCGCCCCCGGTCTCAACGCTCCTTCTTCGTCCCCGACGACACGGCCGGCTGCTCGGCCCGGAATCCCAGCAGGTCGGCGGCGATCCGGTCGAACTCCTCGCCGTACCCGGCGGCCTCGGTACGGGCCAGCCCACCCAGCTCGACCACCGTACCGTCCGGTTCGGTGGGGGTGGCGCGCACCCAGAACCGTCGGCGCTTGACCGACAGCGACAGCCCGAGGCCGCCGAGCACCAGCGTCGCGAACCCGAGCACCCACAGCTGCGCCGGGTCATAGGAGACCTGCAAGGAGACGAACCGGGTCACCCCGTCGAAGCGCACCGTGGTGGCGTCGGGCAGGCTCAGTTGTTCACCGGGCCGCAGGTTCTGCCGCGCCACCTGGGTGAGCCGCCCGGAGTCCACCATGGACTGGTCGATGGAGAAGATGGACTGACCGCGGCCGGAGTTGTTGCCCAGATCGCCCTGCAGCACGTCGATCGCCACGGCCGGGTCGAGCAGGTCCGGGAACGCCGACGACAGCAGAGCGCCCTGGAACGCCGCCGTCGGGGCGAACAGGCCGGTGATCGCGAGCTGGCGGGTACGGCGCTGCGCGTCGTCGGTGACCCCGGGCGGATCGAACTTGGTGGTGCCCTCGGCGAGCTGCGTGGCGCTGTCCACCGGCCGCCACTGCACCACGGCGCTGCGCTGCTGCCCGTCGGGAAAGGTGACGGTGAACTGTGGCGCGTAGCCGTGCCCGAGCAGGTAGACCCGCGAGCCGCCCATCCGCAGCGGGTCGTTGACCTCCAACTGGTGGGGCCGCCAGGTGCCCGTCTTCAGGTCCTGCGGACCCTGGTAGGCGATGTCGGCGCGGAACTGCTGCGGCTGCCCGGTGTCCAGGTAGGTCGGGGTGAACGTGTCCACCCGCACGCAGAAGGGGGCGAGTTCGGTGCCGTCCACCGAAAGACCGGGGCGGAACGAGTCGTAGGCCAACGGGCCGGAGTTGCAGAACTGGGAGCCGTTGGCGAGCACGATCACCTGGCCCTCGTAGCCCACCAGCTTGCCGATCGCGAACGACACCAGCAGCCCGAGCAGCGCGACGTGGAAGACCAGGTTACCCGCCTCCCGCAGATACCCCCGCTCAGCGGACAGCGTGCGGGCACCGTCCGGTTCCGGTTTTTCGGCCAGCCGCCAACCGCGCAGCCTGCGTCGCGCCGCGGCGATGACGTCGTCGGGTCCGGCGGCGCACTCGGCACCGGCGTGGTGCGGGAGCCGGGCCAGGTTGCGGGGGGTACTCACCGGGGCCCGGCGCAGCTGGCGGGCGTACTCGACGGTGCGCGGCAGCACGCACCCCACCAGCGAGACGAACAGCAGCAGGTAGATCGCGCCGAACCAGGGGCTGGCGAACACCGCGAAGAAACCCAGCCGGTCCAGCACCGGCGCCAGCGTGGGGTGCTGTTCCTGGTAGGTGCGGACCCGATCGGGGTTCAGCGAGTACTGCGGCAGCAGCGCACCCGGCAATGCGGCCAGCGCCAGCAGGAACAGCAGCACCAACGCGGTGCGCATGCTGGTCAGCCCCCGCCAGGCGTTGCGGGCCGAGGCCAGCGCCCTCGTCGCCGACGCCATCAGATCGGCGTCTCGAAACCCGAGACCGGTCCGCGCAGCACCGCGATGAACTCCGCCCACAGCCCGGTGACCAGCAAGAGCCCCACCACGACCAGCATCGCGCCGCCCGTCACCTGCACCGTGCGGACATGCGCCCGCAGCCAGCCCAGCGCCCGCACCGCCCGCTGGGCGCCGAGGGCGAGCAGCACGAACGGCACGCCCAGCCCGAAGCAATAGGCGCCCACCAGCAGCACCCCCCGGGCCAGCCCATCGCCGGGGGTGCCCACCGCCAGGGCGATCACCCCGGCCAGCGTGGGCCCCAGGCACGGCGTCCAGCCGAGTCCGAACACCGCGCCCAGCAGGGGGGCACCGAGCACGTGCCGCGGCCCCAATCCCGGACGGGGGTGGATGCGCACGTCCCGCTGCAAGGCGGGCACCAGCCCGACGAACACCAGCCCCATCGCGATCGTGATCACCCCGCCGACGCGTTGCAGGGTCAGCTCGCTGGCGGCCAGCTGATCCACCACACCGAGCACGCTGACCACCGCCGCGGTGAACACCACCGAGAAACCGAGCACGAACAGCGCCACCGCGCCCAGCACCGGTCCCCGCTTCGCTCTCCCATCGGCCCGCTTCGCTTCCCCATCGGCCCCCACCAGCCCCGCGAGGTAAGCCAGGTACCCCGGCACCAGCGGCACCACGCACGGCGAGGCGAAGCTGACCGCCCCGGCGAGCACCGCCAGCCCGCCCGCCAGCAACAGCGGCCCAGAAGTGGCGATTTCGGTGAGGCCCACGCCGGTCAGCGTAGGTGTGGGGAGCTTTTCCAGGACCGCCAACCCCGGTCGTGGGCGCTCTCCGCCCCCTCGCTGCGTAGGGGACCGGAAGTGCCCCGCACGTGTGACACGGCTACCCTCAGCCAGCGTGAGCTTCGCAGAATATGACCTCGTCGTTGTCGGTTCCGGTTTCTTCGGCCTCACCGTGGCCGAGCGTGCCGCTGTCCAGCTGAATAAACGAGTGCTGGTGCTGGATCGGCGCCATCATCTCGGCGGCAACGCCTACTCCGAGGCGGATCCGGATACCGGAATCGAGGTCCACCGTTACGGTGCGCACCTGTTCCACACCTCGAACAAGCGGGTGTGGGAATACGTCAACCGGTTCACTGACTTCACCGGTTACCAGCATCGGGTGCTCACCATCCACCAGGGACAGGTCTACCCCTTTCCCATGGGGTTGGGGCTGATCTCGCAGTTCTTCGGACGGTACTTCACCCCCGACGAAGCCCGCGCGCTGATCGCCGAACAGGCTCGCGAGATCGACGGCCAGAATGCGGCGAACCTGGAAGAGAAGGCCATCTCGCTGATCGGGCGGCCGCTCTACGAAGCATTCGTCCGTGACTACACAGCCAAGCAGTGGCAGACCGACCCCACGGAGTTGCCGGCCGCGACCATCGCGCGGCTGCCGGTGCGTTACAACTTCAACAGCCGCTACTTCAACGACACCTACGAGGGTCTGCCCATGCAGGGCTACACGGCGTGGCTGGAGAAGATGGCCGACCACCCCAACATCGAAGTGCAGCTGAACGTCGATTACTTCGACTGCCGTGATGACCTCCCCGACCGTGTTCCGACCGTCTATACCGGCGCGCTGGACAGGTACTTCGACTACTCCGAGGGCTGGCTCGGTTGGCGCACCCTGGACTTCGAACGGGAAGTGGTACGCGACTGCGGTGATTTCCAGGGCACGCCGGTGATGAACTACGCCGACGCGGATGTTCCGTTCACCCGTATCCACGAGTTCCGGCACTTCCACCCGGAGCGGGAGTACTACCCGGCCGACAAGACGGTCATCATG
>JBOHHD010000553.1:0-4970 GCA_050700515.1 Pseudonocardiaceae bacterium | reverse complement strand
ACCGCTGCCGAGGAGGCGCGGGCGCTGCTCGACTCTCCCGGAGCACTGGATGCCCGGCCCCCCTACCTGTCCTGGTTCGACTCGGGTGCGCTGGAGACCGGGCTTGCCGGGAGTGCGCTCATCCTCGCCGCAGTGTCCTCCCGCGACGGCCGCGCCCTGCTCGACGACGCAACGGAAGCCTTCGGGCGCACCGCCGCCGACCCGGCCAGGACGCCCCGCAGCGTCGTTTTCGCCGGAGTGAAGCTAGCCCGGTCTCAGATCGCGGCCGGTGACCTGGAGCGGGTGGTACCCACCATCCAGGTTGCCCTGAACCGGCTGTCCACCGTGCGCTCCCGCCGCTGTGAGCTGGTGCTGCGCCGCCTCGACGACGACCTCGCCGCCCTTCCTCCCACCCGCCGTCCCACCGCCGTCCGCTCACTGCACGACCAACTCCGCGCCACCCACACCACCTGAGCCAAAGCGTTAACCGGGAAAGCGCCGACGGCGATCGAGGGCGGGCTGAGCCGCGAGGCCACAGCAGGCCAACTCCAACACGCCGCCGATCTACTCCGCGACGCCTCCTACACCAACGCCGGCTGCGCCTGAGATGCCGAGTGAACTAAACCGTTAATCAAGCAGGCGCATTCGTGCCCCCTGTTTGTTTGAACCGCCCCGCAAAACTTAACCCCATCCAAGCCGCCAACTTCGTCGCAGCCGTAAAAGCACGGTAAGAGCGGCCAGGTTGTGTCGTCCGGACAGGCGTCCCCGCCCAGGCGGTCGATTGCGTCGCGTTAGGCGTTGTCGCTGTAGCTGAGAACGAAACGGCTGTGGGTTTTGTCGATGACGGTGCCGGACAGGTCGGTGTCCGGCGTGCCTGCCCGGTAGGCGGTCAGGTTGGGCTTTCGCTGGTCACGTTCGACCGACCAGGCCCGGACCTCGTTGCACAGGCATTCGGTCAGCTTTTCAGCGTTGGGGCCGTGGCCGTGTGCGCCAAGCTCCCAGCGCGTCGCGTCGCCTTCGGTGCGGCGGCGGGAGGTGAGGTAGACCAGTGAGTCGCCGTCGACCAATGCCGGGGACTGGTACACCTGCACCGGGTCGCACACTTCGGCGGGGACGTCGGCGGGCGCGTTGAGTCGGCAGACGCGCGGGTCGGTGACGGTGAGCCGCAGCCATATCCCGTCGTGGGATTCGTCCCCGGCGATGGTCACGTCTGACCACGCGGTGATGCGCGGCTGACCAAACACTGCGCGCAGCGCGTCGGGGTCGATGTTCTGGTCGCGGTCGAAGTGCAGGGAGATGGTGTCGTCGGCGGTGATCGACGTCGACGTTTCGCCTTCGTCCTTGCCGACGAGGTACACGAATCCGCACAACTCGATGGAGTCTGCGACGAGCCGCCCATCGGTGTAGGTGAACGCGACGCCGCGTGACTGCCCGCGCCACCGCAGCGGCGCGACCACGCGCGCACCGGGGGCGAGTTGGTCCCACCAGGCGCGCGGAATGTCCCACGGGGATACGGTGGCGATCAATCGGTCATAGGGGGCGTGCTCGGGCACGCCGGCCGCACCGTCCCCGGTGATTACCCGCACGTCGTGGTACCCGGCAGCGGTGAGCGCGCGCGAGGCTTGCGCGGTTACGTCCGGGTCGAGGTCAATCGTCGTCACGCTGCCCGTGGGACCGGTGAGCTCAGCGAGAAGGGAAGCGTTGTAGCCGGTGCCCGCGCCAATCTCCAGCACCCGGTTACCGGGCTCAACCTGGAGTTGGTCGAGCATCATGGCGACCACGAACGGCGCGGACGCGCAGGACAGCGACGACCCGTCAGAGAATCGGTGCGTGATCACCGCGTTGTACGGGTCGTACGCCTTGTTCAACGGGGCCTTGGGCACGAACGCGTGCCGGGGCGTCTCCCGGAGCACGCGCTCTACCTCGGGCCGTTGCGCCCAACCCATCTTCTGCACTTTTTCGATCATGGTTGCGCGTAGGACGTCTAGGTTCGCCGTGTTGCTGATGATCGTGTCCTTTCAGTGGTTGAGCAGGAGACAAGCGTCCCACTGCGTGACAGGTGGTGTGTCGGCGGTCACGGCGTGTTGCGCGAGCAGCGCGCCGGTTTCCCCAACTAATAGCCCGCGTTCGCGGGGTGCCTGCTGGCGTAGTGCGGTGGTGAGTCCGCCAAGCAGGCGTGGCACCGCCGCGCGGATGCGGTGATCGTGCGCGCCCGCGCGCCACGCGATGTAGACGAGTCCGGCCCAGCCGTGACACAGAGACACATCCTGCACGTGGGCGAGCTGGGTTTCATCGGTTACGCACCACGTCAGTGCGTCCAGGGCGAGTCGTTGCCGTTGTTGGTCATCGAGAGCGAGCCCGGCGAGGTGTTGGGCGTAGGCGATACCGGGGGTGCCGTAGCACCAGCTCGGCCGATACGGGCCATCTTTGGGAACGCGGCCGTGGTCATGGTCGGCGCGGGTGAGGGCCTCGGGCCACCAATTCCGTGATGAGGTACCACCGCGGAATTGATCCAGCCACACGCATATCCGCCGCATCGCGTCGGCCTGCCTATCCACAACGACGCCCCGCCGCATCGCCAACGCCAGCAACGCGAGCGGTCCCGTGATGCCGTGCGCCATGCCCAGGTTGCCGTGTCCACCCTCCCAGCCAAGACCGGGACCGGTTGGCGCGTCCAGCGCCCACCACCCCGGCAACCCATAGGCGTGCGGCTCAGTGAGCCGCACAAGGTAGGCAAGCACGTCGCGCAGCAGTCCCCCGCCGTCATAGCGGCGCAGCAGATACGCGCCCAGGCCGGTTAGCCCGGCGATCACATCGAATTCCCGTTTCGCGGGCAGCGCTCCACCGTCTATGCGGCGGTGGGCGGCGTCGAGTCGGGCGCGGGTGATCGCGTCCACCTGTTCATCCAGTATGGACAGCGCCCGTGTGTGCGGGGTGGCGACGAGCGTGAACGCGACGGCTGGCGCACCGTCGAACAGGCTCACGTCGTCGGGGTGCGCCATGATCGGAGCGGCGGCCATCTCCGCCAGCCACGGGCGCGGGTTCTCGCCGCGCTCGACCGCGAGCAGCGCCGCGCCCGCCGGGCCGTCCGCCAATGACTGCGCGTCGATTATGCTCGCCCCGCGCGGGTCGCTCGCCACGTGGCGACGGCCTGCCGCGCCAATCGCAAACACGCTGCCTCGCGCTCCCGATCCACACCGAGTAGCCGGTTGTGATGCATGTGCAGTAGCGACCGCGCCACCGCATCGGTGTCCGCGCCGTCTGGTAGCGCAGCCCGGTATGCGGCCAGCGCGTCCGCCCGTTCTTGGTGCGCGCTGCTGATCTCCGGCCAGTCGGGGATGTCCTGCCACATCCCGCCGCGTGCCAGCCGGGTCACCTGCTCCACGTGGGCGCGCTCGGGCGCGGCCGTGATCGCCTGCCGCGTGAGCCACGCGGCAGCCTGATCGTGACCGCCGAGGAAGCCCGCCGCGACGTCGAACAACGACACCGCCGCCACCGCTTCCGGTGCCAGCTCGCGGCCGTGGGCGTGGGTCAGCAGCGCAAGCACGAAACGGGAATCGGCCGCGAACACGGTTTCGGCTTCGTCGATGGCAAGGTATCGCCCGGTTTCGGGGTAGTACGTGTCAAACGCCAGCCGATCCAGCCGACCCACAGCGCGTAACCGGTCCGCCCACGCCGCTACCACCGCTACGGCCTTATCGGGGTCGTGATTAATGCGGACCCGGATGCGGAGGTGGTCGGCGTCGTCGCCGTCGATCGCTTGGGGCCAGCGGACAAACCAACACGCCCGGTCGCCGAGATCGGCCAGCAGCGCGGGCAGCTCACCGGTCAGGAAGGTGTCCATGTGCTGCGCGGGAACGTACGCCTTGGCATACAACCACCCCGTGCCGGTCGAGCCTGGGACGTGACCGTGGTCGCGTTCCAGGATGGGCAACGCGTCCACGATCGGCCCCGGTGCCTGCTCTCGTTGGGAGACAAGGGGAAACACCACCGTGTGTGCGTGGCCGTTGATCCACCCATCCGCGTCCGGTTCGGGTGCCTCAACAAGTACAGCGTCGTCGTTAGCGCGTAGGTGCCGGTACAGCACTTCGCGGTGTACCGGTATGTCCAAGTCGAGCGGTAGGAGCTGGTCGAAGTCGCGCAGCTCGACCCGTGACGGGCACCGCCACGTCTTCCGCCAGTTCTCGAGTTCTCGATCCCATGCCGCCGCGTCGGTGGACAGGTTCACGCGGGACAGTCGCCACCGCGCCGCGCACAGGATCGCTCTCCCGTACCGGACGCGGGGACGGAACGGCAGCGCTTCCGCCGCGCCCCAGTCGAACCCGACCCAGCCGCTATCCAGCGCGCGTGACACCTCACCCACGAGCCGCGCTAGCGGTGGCTGTTGCTTGGGCGCGAGTGCGTGCAGCACAACAGGTTCCACCACCTGACCGCGAGACAGGCTCACCAGGTGCAGGCGTTGCCGCGCGGCGGTCAGGGCCAGGTCGTCAACACCGATCACCTCGCAGTTCGGGTGTTCGCCGACCGACACCGTATCCGGCAGGTACGCCGGGACGCGGGCGACGTTCTCCGCGCTGGGAAACATCGGCGGAAACGACAGTTGCGCCGACGCCGCACCCGTGACTGTGGTCGGCAGGTCGGCGAACACCCCGCCCAGCTCCGGGAACAGCGCGGAGAAGCGGGACGACAGCGTGCCAGCCGCGCGGCCTACCGCGACGGTAAACGTGTACTCGCCGCGTTGCAGGGCCTCCCGGTTGAGCGCGTGAATCCGCGCCCCCATGTCGATGTGCGGCGGGACCGCCTCGGGGTCGCCGCCAGCAGCGGCCAGCGCATCTACGGTGGCGTCGGTGAGTTCGACTTCTCGCGCTCCATGCGCGGTTGCTTCCGCCGCCAGTGCGAACAACAGGCGGTCACGGTCGGAGAACACGTGCCGTGTGATGGGCTCCGGGCCGTCCGGGTAGCCGCGCGGCCACCCCAGCCCGGACACTGAA
>JBOHHD010000552.1:0-1787 GCA_050700515.1 Pseudonocardiaceae bacterium | reverse complement strand
GCGGTGTTCACCACATCGTGCTTACGTGCCTGACTGAAGAGCATCAGCCCTCCCGCAGCCGGGCTCGAAAGGCATCCACCGCCGCGCCGAACCCGGCCAGATCGTCGGAAACGAACTCGGTTGCCGCTGCGGGCACGATGAGATTCTCTCCGGACACCGAGACGGTATCGGGCAGGGGAATGAGTACCCGGCGTCCGGCGGTGCCCAGCGCCTCGCTCGCCTCCACCTCGTAGCCCACGACCTCCAGGTCGATGCCGCTCTGCAGCACGACGTCGACCACCCGGCCGAGGTCGTGGCCGTTGTCGGTGAGTACCCGGTCGTTCAGTACGTCGCCCTTGCGGGCCTCCTTGCGTGAGGCCAGTTCTTTGGTGGACACCAGTACCGTCTCATCCGAAACCAGCACGGCGTCCCGGCCCAACCCGTGCACGCCGTACCAGGGCAGCGCATCCCTGCGGGACCGGCTGAACAACCCGGGATTGCGCAGGGTGAAGCCGGCGATGGCGCCATGGGCGCTTTCAAAGACGACGTCCTTGATCTCGGCGACCAGTTCACCTCCCAGGGTGACCACGGGTCGGCCGGTCAACTCACGGGCACGGAGCAGCAATGCGGAGGGCGGCTCTGTTGTCACGAGTCGTCCCTGCCGGTGTCGCCAAGGCCGATCACGCCACCGCGACGCCGTCTGTGCTGCACCACTGCAGCCACCGTGGTCACTACTACCAGCACGGCCAGTACAATGATCACCCAGACCCACCAGTCCATCGCCACCTCCGCACCTTTCGGGCCCGAGTTACTGTGATGGGCACAGTAACGCGCCTGGGGGTGCGATCGTTGGTTCGGTATCACCGGGCGGGGGTAATGTTCGTTTTGTCGGACCGGGAACAGGACTCGCCGCAGGCGCGTTGAACCCGGTGACGGCGTCCTGCAACGCCCACCAGGAGGAATACGGTGCGCTCCACCAGTAACCCTGCATTCCGCAACCTTCCCGTCGGGGGTGGCGGTTACGCAGGCTTCAATTCGGCCCCCGCCGGCCTTGGGGGCGCTGCGCCGGGCTATGCCGGCGCACCGCTCGCCACCGCCAGGCCCATGACCGTCGACGACGTGGTCACCAAGACCGGCGTTACCCTGGCCGTCTTGCTCGTCGCCGGCGCCGCGACGTACTTCAGCGGGCTGTGGGCGCTGGCCCTTCCGGCTGCCCTGATCGGATTCGTGCTCGCCCTGGTCGTCATCTTCAAGAAAGTGATCAGCCCCCCGCTGATCCTTGCCTACGCCGCCGTCGAGGGTGTCTTCCTCGGCGGGATCAGCGGTGTGATCGGAAACGCCGTTGGCGAGCCAGGGATCATCTTTCAGGCGATCGCCGGTACGGGGATGGTGTTCGCGGGGATGCTGGTGGTCTACCGAACCGGGGCCGTCAAGGTCACCCCGCGGTTCACCAAGTGGCTGATGGGCGCCATGATCGGTGTCGTCGGTCTAATGATCATCAACCTCATCGCGGGTTTCTTCACTGACGGCGGTCTCGGCCTGCGCGACGGAAGCCCGCTGGCGATCCTCTTCAGCCTGGTCTGCATCGGGATCGCGGCGTTCAGCTTCCTGCTCGACTTCGACGCCGCAGACGAGGCCATCCGGGCCGGCGCACCGGAGAAGACCGCGTGGTACATCGCCTTCGGTCTCACCGTGACGCTGGTCTGGCTGTACCTGGAGATCCTGCGCCTACTCTCCTACTTCCAAGGCGAGTAGCGCTCCCATCCTTCCTGTGCCGCCCACGGGGCCCAGTCCAGCATGGACTGGGC
>JBOHHD010000551.1:0-10031 GCA_050700515.1 Pseudonocardiaceae bacterium | reverse complement strand
CTCAGCCCAGGACCACGGCACCCGAGACACCGCGCAAGTGGCCATAATCCGATCATAGGGAGCGTGTTCGGGTAATCCGGCCACACCGTCGACCGCGGCCAGTGTCGGATGGTAACCCAATGCGGCGAGTCGACTTCGGGCACTGTTCACCAGCCCGGTGTCCACCTCAACGGAAAATATATTTTCGGCACCGAACCGATGGCTCATCAGGGCCGCGTTGTATCCCGTTCCGGTACCGATTTCCAGCACCCGGTGCCCGTCGCGGATGTCGAGTGCTTCGAGCATGCGAGTCATCAGCGACGGCGCCGACGACGAGGACGTCGGCGCCGTCACGGTCTGGTGCCCCCAGCGGCCCGAATCACCCAGCTGCGTTACCAGGGAAGTGTTCGCCCACACCTGGTTCCACCAGTGTTCGCGGGTCTCTGACGACGATGCGGACACCAGTTTCCACTGCGTCGGATCAGAGCCTCGCTCGTAGAACTCCGGCACGAACTCATGGCGCGGCACGGCCAAGACAGCCGCCTGCCATTCCGGTGAGATCAGCTTGCCTGCGGCGACCAACTCGTCCCGCAGCGCCACCGCACGCTCGGTCCAGCCATCAGGGGCGATCACGCGTTTCCCTTCATCAACAGGTCCGCCATGGCGGATACCATCGGAGCACCGGTCGCCGTCTCCAGCCAGCCGAATTGTGGCCCTGAATTAGCTTCGAGGAACACCCATTGATCATCGGGGGTGATCACGAAGTCCAATCCAGCATAGGCCAGATTCATGCGTTTCATATATCGCGACACGCCGTCGACCACAGTATCCGGTACGGACACGAATTCGTAGGTGAGTGCGGAGGGGTCCGATCGCCAGTCGGTGCGAGTACCGTCGGTAGCAGCATAAATCGCGATCGGGAACCACCTGTCCCCGATGACGGTCAAGCGCACCTCGAACGCCTTGGGTACGAACTCTTGCAGAGTGGTCGCGGTGAGCGACACGCACTCGATCTCAGCCAGATCATCATCGGTCAGGTAGCGAGTGTAGGCGACCCTCACCTGGTCATCCTCAGTGATTCCGGACGGACCCAGCGCCTTGGTGGCCGTGGCGTCCCGCCGGTCAAGAAACCGTAGCGCCGTGACCGGATCGTTGGTAATCATCGTGTCGGCCACAGACAAACCGCACTCTGCGGCAACTACCCACTGGTAAGGCTTGAATATCGCATCCGCGCACCGGTTCGGATGATTCGCCCACAACGCATCCAACGAGGCCAACACCCCGCCAAAACCCAGCCGAGCCTCCCGAGAGCAGAAATCCTGCTCCGCAGCGGTCATACACGACGGGAAGACGTAGCTGGACGGGTTACGATTCCAGATCGATCGCACATCCCCCAGTTCCACCGCCCGATACACTGTCCACAACCGGCCGGACCACCGCCCCTCCCGCAGCTCGGCATCCAGTCTCAACCATCTCGGAAAATCGCTCAAATCAGTGCGGAACACCGGGACCTGACGCTGCGTCAGAGCTTGGACCACCGCATCGGCAGTAGGGTCGAACTCCCGGGTGAGAATGAGCACAGTCACCGCTACTCCTCCCAGCCCCAGCTTTCGTTGTCGCCACCGTCACCATCGGTGTGTGTTCCCTCCGTACTGGTCCAGTCCTTCGCCAGCTGCGGTCCCAATGGAGCACCATTGGGATCAATAGCGATCTGTCGCTGCGGGTCGTACACATACTCAGGCACGTCGCGATAGGGAGCCGGGTGGAGATTCCGCAGCACCAACGGCCTGGTCACCGACGAGCTCGTGACACTGCACACCCCATGGGTACGCCGAGCATGGCGCAACCCGATCGAGGCCAACGGATCATCCATGATGGAAACCATGGTTTTAGTCCTCTCCTCATTTTTCGTTGGTCGGCAGGAACCGACCGGTCCGACAGGAGTTGGGTGGCGCTACCGGGCCGGTCGGAGTCATGAGCTGGACTGTCCACGAGTCGGTAGCCAGGGTTATCAGAGCGCGACGGGTCATGTCGCGTCCCAGGTCAGCACGGCGTTCAGCACGTTCAGCGCGTCACCGAAAACTCGGTGTACCACCAACGAATCGTCTGAGACGGCCAAGGACGTGATGCGCTCACGCAGCGCGTAACAGCCTCGGCTGAACCCGTCGAGATAGACCGTGTCGGACCAGTCACTGGTGCGTCGGATTCCCAGCAGAGCGCCATCAGGTCCTTTGACAACTCGCTGGAACTGAAAACCGCGCAGCTTGGCGTGATCCAGCAACCGCATGGCGATCACGAGGTCCGGGCTATCGGCCACGATGACGGCCCTCCCGCACCCCGTTACTGTTCAGCTCGATATATCTGAGCTGCCTGGCGTGGGTCACACATACCTGTTGCTGCCCGCTCGGGATCGCTGCCCTCAATGCCAGATGGCCGGTCCCGATCAACTCGGCCAACGCTGCCGCGAGATGGTCGTCGACCGGACGACCATGATCGAAGTACCGACCACCGAGCATGGTGAGCCTGCGGTACGCCACCCACCGCAGCGCCAACCACACGAACAGGTCGCCACCCGTAAGAGTCACTGCGCGACCACCGTGGGGGTATAGGTCATCGCTGGATCCATGTGTGGTCACCTCCTTGGGATGGAACGCCAACCTGCGCATAGCGAGGGATGTCCCAGTGATCATTTTTCGGGGTCGTACCAGCTCCGGATGCTGGTGGGCGATGCTACGAACGGACGAGGGTGACAAGTTGTACTAAATGTGTGACTTGGTGTTGATTAGGCTGAAACCGACCAGCTACTCGCGGCGACCGGGACGGGCGGGACATGGACGACCAGGCACGAGATATCGGTGAGCGTGTCCGCTACTGGCGTAAGCGGCGGAATCTGGACCGTCAGAGGTTCGCCGACATGGTGGGTCGCTCGACATCGTGGGTAGACAAGATCGAAAAAGGTGAGCGCTCTCTGTTGCGGCTTCCCATGTTGGAGCGGGTGGCTGAAGTTCTGCATATCGATCCCACGGCGTTGACCGACAGTTCGGCCGCGCAGCGAGCGGCAGGCTGCGTTGATGCCATAGAAGTACAGACCATCAAAGCAGTATTGGGCAGATATCCGTCCGTCGTGGCACCCGATGTCGACCGGTGTTCAGCCACGCTGGATAAGGCGGCCGGACAGTTGGCCTACGTCGAGCATGCCTGGTCGTCGTCCCATTTCACGGTGGTGTCCCAACACCTACCGAAGCTGCTGGCCGACGCTCAGGCAGTCGTCCTGAATACCTCGGTCGCCGACCAGGTAGCGGCCCATCGGGCACTTGTGGTGGCTTACCGTCTAGCCTCGTCTATGCTGCTGAAGTTCAATGCCAATGACATCGCGTGGCTCGCGGCCGACCGAGCCATGTATACGGCAACAGCCGTCGACGACACGGTGGCCTTGGCGCGGGCGACGCGTAGCGTAGCCCGCGCGATGAACAGCAGCGGCCAGCGGACCGATGCCATCGCAGTCCTGATCAATATGGCTGACCGAATGCGGCCCCAGTTGTCAGCGCAGGAGCATGAGTTGCGTTCGCTCTACGGCATGCTGTTCCTGGCGGCCGCAATTGCAGCTGCCCATCAGGACGATGCCGTGCTCGCCTTTGCGATGCATGAGGAGGCTGGGGCCGTAGCAGCGGGAATGACGTTGCGCCACGACACACACCAGACCAGTTTCGGTCGGGCCAATGTTGCCGTACATCGAGTGGCGGCTCTGGTTCGCCTACATGAGGGCGGCCGGGCGTTGGAATACGCTCAAAGCATCACCACGGCACTTGTTGGCACATTACCTCCGGAACGGAGGGCGAACTATCTGCTGGATCTGACCCAGGCACTCATCCAAGTGGGTCTTTACTCAGAGGCCGCACAGAAGTTGAGTGAAGCGGAACACGTCGCTGCGGAAGAGGTGCGTTGCCGACCGTTGGTGCATGGCTTGTTGCAGTCACTCTTGGACACGACGAGTGGTGAATCCGGTCGTCTGGTGCGGCAGATGGCGATCCGGGCAGGTCTGATCGCATGACTGAGCGGGTGCTGTATCTGGTGATCTGCGCTGCCGGTCCGGCCAGCCGTATTGACGTCATGGTGAACCTGGCCAGGGCCGCTGGCTGGTCGGTGCACTGCCTGGCCACCCCTGCGGCGGTCGAGTACTTCTTGGACGTACCCGCGCTGACCGCACTGACCGGCCACCCGGTACGCACCACCTACCGAAAGGCGGAAGGTGAATCGCTGCCTCGCGCCGACGCCATTGTGGTGGCCCCGGCGACCTACAACACGATCAATAAATGGGCCACGGGTATCGCCGACAACTACGTGCTCAACCAACTCGCCGAGCTGACCGGGCTCGGCGCGCGCATCGTGGTCCTGCCGTTCGTCAATCAAGGTCTGGCGGCCAACCAAGTGTTCCTCCACAGCATCGAAAAACTACGTCAGGCAGGCGTACACGTCCTCTTCGGACCAGGAGAATTCGAACCACACCCACCCCACACCGGCGGCACAATACTCGACAACTACCCGTGGAACCGAGCACTTGACGCCGCACGGCCTTCTGCATGGAAAAATCCCGCCAACGGCACAGTACCCGGCGGTGGCAGGACAAGTGCCGCATCAGACGCTGAATGACGGTCGGGTGGTGCGTGCTGGGACCGGATCACGGTGCCTCTGCCGCGGAATCCCGAGGGTGACCATCGCCGCCGGCTGCGTCAGGTGTGTCGACGTCGGTGGGGGTGCCGAGCAGGGCGGCGCGGAGCCGGTTGAGTTCGCGCAGGGCGGTGGTTGCTCGGGGGCGATCCTTGGCGGCAAGCGCGATGACCAGCGCGTCGAGCAACAGCAGGGTCACGGCGTGACTGGAGCTCTCGGCGGGCAGGCCACGGGGGCAGGTCAGGATCAGGTTCACTCCGCCGATGTCGGTGAGTGCGTCGGTGATCAGCACGGTCGGGACGCGGCGGCGCTGGGCGGTGTCCAGCAACACGGCGGCGTGGGTGTGCAGGCGGGTGTAGGCGAGGAGCACGAGTGCGTCGCCGCGGCGCAGGCTCAGGGCCTGATCGGCGACCGCGACCCCGGTGGCAGTGATCGTCACGGCGGGACGGCCGACCCGGCCCAGCAGCACGGCGGCGTACTCGGCTACCGCCGCCGACGGGCCGGTGCCGCTGAGCACGATGCGCTCGGCGGGGGTGAGCAGCTCAACCGCCGCCGGGAAGAGTGCCCGGAGCCGATCGCGGGCCAGGTTGACGGCGGCATGATGCACGTCGACAACGTGCTCGAACACCTCGGCGGGATCGGTGGCGTGGCGCAGGGTGGCACTGAGCCGGGTGTCCGGTGTCGGTTCGCCTCCCTCGTCGTCGCGCAGCGCGCGCTTGAGATCTGCCAGGCCCCGATAACCCAGTGCCTGTGCTGTTCGCACCACCGTGGCATCGCTGGTGCCCAGCCGTTCCGCGATCTCCGCAGCCGAGTAGAAGCCCAGTTGCGTGGCGTGCTCGGTGAAGAAGCGGGCTACCTGCCGCTGCGCGGGGGCAAGCTCCGGCAGTCCGGCGAGGATGCTCTGCACCGACTTCTGATTCATTCACTACCTATCTAGTCAGATAATGTAGCACAAACTACAATAATCGCTCATGGTAGGCATCCTCGCCGGCATCCTGCCCGCGTTCCTCGCTTCGCTGGTGGAGTTCGTCGAGGCGTTCACGATCGTGCTCGCGGTCGGGGTGAGCAGGAGCTGGCGGGCAGCGGTGGCCGGGGCGGTCGTGGCGACCGTGCTGCTCGTCGCGCTGGTGGTCGGCTTCGGGCCGACATTGCTCGAGCGGGTCGACGAGCACCTGCTGCTGCTGGTGATCGGCGTGTTGCTGCTGCTGTTCGGCAGCCGTTGGTTACGCAAGGCGATTCTGCGCGCGGCCGGGCACATCCCACTGCATGACGAAGCGGCGGCGTTCGCCGCCGAGGTGAATGCTCTCAGCGGTGCGCAACGCGCTCGCCGATTCGATTGGGCAGGGTTCGCGGTGAGCTTCAAAGGGGTGTTCCTGGAGGGGATGGAGGTGGCGTTCATCGTGCTCACCCTGGGCGCCACCGGTGCCGGCTACGGACCGCCCACCGCGGGGGCGCTCGCCGCTCTGGTGCTGGTAGGAGTGGCCGGCGCGGCACTTCGGCGGCCCTTGACCCGGGTACCGGAGAACGCCTTGAAGTTCGGCGTCGGTGCCATGCTGCTGACCTTCGGGATCTACTGGACCGCCGAAGGCCTCGGCGTCGAATGGTTCGGGGGCACCGCCGCGCTCGGCTACCTGCTTGCCTGCACCATTGCCCTCGCCTTGCTCGCCGTTCACTGGTTGCGCGGGATCGGCCGCACCGCGGTGACGGCATGAACCCGGGCACGCGCCGAGTCCCCAGCCGGGTCTGGGGCGCGGTGGCAGCCGGGACCCGCGAGGTGGTCGGGCTACTCGTCGACGATGGCGCCGTCGCCCTCGGCATCGTGCTCGCGGTCGTGGTCGCGGCACTGCTCGCCTCGCTCGGCCTTGGCGACGCCGCCGGCTGGGTGCTCTTCGTCCTGGTCTGGGCCGTGCTCGCCATCTCACTGAGACGAATCCGGCGTGAGCGGTAGGTCTCGCACCGCTGGTGACCGGATCAGGTGGTGCGGGCTTCGAGGTAGTCGGTGAGCGAGGCCAATGCGTCGCGGGCGGGGCTGGCGGGCAGGATCGCCAGTTCGGCGCGCGCAGCTTCGGTGTGCGACCGTAGCGTCTGCACCGCGCGGTCCAGGCCAGGTGAGCCGCGCAACAGCGAGCGCCTCGTCGATTTAGGCGTCGTCGGTCAGCGGGACGGTCAGCAGCTCGCGGAGTCGGTCGGCACCGGGCTCGGCCAGCGCGTAGAGCATCGACAAGGTGCGCACGCCCTCCTGCAGGATCGGCAGTAGGGTCGAACTGCCGCGCGAGAATAATGAGCAATGAGCACAGTCACCGCTATTCCTCTCAGCCCCAGCTTTCGTTGTCACCACCGTCACCATCGGTGTGAGTTCCCTCCGTGTTGGTCCAATCCTTCGCCAGCTGCGGTTCCAACGGGGCGCCAGCGGGATCTGTCGCTGCGGGTCATACACATACTCAGGCACGTCACGATCTGGCGCTGGCTGGAGACTCTGCAGTACGAGCGGCCGGGTCACCGAACAGCTCGTCTCACTGTCCGGCCCCTGAGTTCGCACCAATGCTACCGCTGGCTACGTGTCGGTGCTCGACATCAGCGCAATCTGAGAATAGGCCCATAGTGGTAAATTAGAGGGGGCCACGCCGGACGGCCAGCAGCCCGGCATGGTAACTGGCGCGAGCGCCAATCTCCAAGGCCGGATGGCCGTCGTGCACGTCCAGGTTGGTAAGCATGTATCTATCGAGCGGATAACGGCGTGTGGGGCGGCCACCAATGCGGCGGTATAGTCATTGTCAATGATCGTTCCGTGTCAGAGGTACACCTTGAGTTCTTGATTTTGCGACCAGCACGTCAGGGGTCAGCGCGGGATACGAAGTGGACGTCGGATAACGGTCACTCGGCTATCAGCGAGGGCAGCCGACTGCTCCGGAGCGAGGACGTCCGAAGATGCGAGCGTGATAATCCAGATGCCATCGTTGACCACACTGTCCAACACGAACAGATTGTCGAGGCGGCCAGAAGCGCCGTCCCCCGAACCAGGCAACAAGAGATCATCATGGTCGCCCGGTGCCTGGCGGCCGTTCAAGGAGAGATTGGGATCGCCGATTATGGCGAATACGTAGGACGTACCGAGAGCGGCGGGCGCGAGTGGACCTATAGCAGAAAGCGGGATCGGGTGATCAGGTGAAAGGCCCGTCAACGCATATCTACCGACTACCTGCATGCGGTCCTGGACTACTGGCTGTTTCGAGCTAAGTTGCATTTCCATTTGCACGACATCATCGGGCAAGATCTGCTCATAGGGCGCCAACACTCGGGTAGGAGTAAACACCGTAACCCGTGGCGGATCGTCCAGCGTTCCCTTCACCAAGAGATAGGCCGTCCCGGCCGCGAGGAACACCACGACGGCAAGCCAGAACAGCCTTGAGAGTCTGAGGGGACGAGTGGCTTCGTGCCCGTGTTCCGAAGTAGTCATGATGAGTCTCGTCCACTATAAGGCTGAACAAGATCGACCAGAGCGAGGCGCGCCGAGCGATGAGAGGTCGCTAGGCCCCTGGCGCTGCGTCTGTGGAACGGGGCGTAAACACGTAATTCGAGCGGCGTGGATGCCCTTTGCGTAGAAAATCGTCAAACTCCGACCATATTGCGGTCTCTTCGAGCACGTTCGAGGGCTGCCGGAACTTCAATTGCCGAAGGAGGTCGAGCCGGTACAGATCCACGCTCGCGCGAATCTGCTCACCGTACTCGACGGCCGCCGAAACTGCGGAGGAGTAAGAAAGGTGAGCTAGGCCAAAACCGAAGAGGACAGATGCCAAAAAAAGTGCAACAGGACCAGAGTAGATCAGGACGATACTTCCACCCAGAAACCCAAACAATGCAGATAAAAAGGAAACCACCAAGAGGAAGTCGACGTTAGCCCTAACCAACTCGTAGTCTTGTACGAAGCGTTCCGAACAGAGGTGCGCCAACCTTGGCCACACAACAAGGTAATCTGCGCCGTACCGAGACTCAGAATAGTCCTCGGCCGCTCTGATGATATTACCGAGTCGCGTGGGAAGGATAGCATCAGAATCTTCTGGATACAGCACGAACAATTCTTCAGCGTATCTGCCGTTAGTGTTCAACGATTGCTTGGCCGTCTCTGCGAGATCCTCATCCGTAATTTTATTTTTGACATCAGGAGGTGGGGATACGGGTAGGACTGGACTTAATTCGCGCTGCCGCGCTACGTGCCATGCCGCTGCCCGGGCAGCCAGTTTCGGCGCAACAGCCTGGAGAGGATAGCCCTCGAACAGTTGCGTCAAGTTGCGGAGTTGGCTATCGACAAAGCCGGCCAGCAGCCATACCAAGGCAAGCGACGAGAGGATTGATACAATCTGCACTGAAGGGGGAAACCTGCTCCAAGCAGTCAGCAGCTCCGTGCTTTCTCCCGCTGCAACGGCAGCAACGGAGGTGAGCGCAACGACGAAGATCAGCACCGGCAAGAAGGCGACGAGCAAAAACCGGCGCTCAAGCACGGACGCAAAACGGTCCAGCAGACCGTTCACAGCATCAGAGTTCCATGGCTGGGCGACACTACATGCCGCACTTCAGGAAGTTCATTGCGCCATGGGCATGGTTCAAGCCGCAACGCCCTGAACCTGCCACCACATGAACAAGTGTACTCGCGGTCCTCCGGTTTGTTCCGCTTGGCAGGACGCCTGCTCTGAGGTGTCAACTTCCACCTCCATGCGTCGAAGTCGGCTACCAGTATCCCGTCGGTGCAGGAGGCAAGCAAGGCGTACACCACCCAGGCACGGACTGGATGCCGTTTCCCGAGTACGAGGATAAGGTTTAGCATTCAATTAGACAGATGTGGCCGAAAAGGCCGTGCTGCCTCCACAGGCTGCGCCGAAGGGGATCAGGTGGTGCGGGCTTCGAGGTAATCGGTGAGCGAGGCCAGGGCGTCGCGGGCGGGGCTGGCGGGCAGGATCGCCAGTTCGGCGCGCGCAGCTTCGGTGTGCAACCGCAGCGTCTGCACCGCGCGGTCCAGGCCCGGTGAGCCGCGTAGCAGCTCAAGCGCCTCGCTGACCTGGGCATCGTCGGTCAACGGGGCGGCCAACAACTCGCGGAGCCGGTCGGTACCAGGACCGGGCTCGGCCAGCGCGTAGAGCATCGGTAGCGTGCGCACGCCCTCGCGCAGATCGGTCCCCGGGGTCTTGCCGGACTCGGTGGCGGGCGAGGCGATGTCGATGATGTCGTCGGAGATCTGGAACGCGGTGCCGATTCCCTCACCGAACCGGCGCAGCGCGTCGATCTGGTCCTGGCCGGCACCGGAGAACATCCCGCCGTAGCGGCCCGCGGTGGCGATGAGCGATCCGGTCTTCTCGGCCACCACCGCCAGGTAGTGCGCCACCGGGTCC
>JBOHHD010000550.1:0-1917 GCA_050700515.1 Pseudonocardiaceae bacterium | reverse complement strand
GTGCCGGGCGCCATGCCGGGGCACACCAGCGGCTTCGACACCTACCTCACGAGGGATCGTCGGTGAACGTGATACAGGCGTCTTTCTCGCACGTGGACCCGCAGTTGTCGCTCGTATCGAGCAGCAGGGTGCCGACCGGTTGCGCGGCCTCGACCACGCGCACGTCGAGCGCGAACTCCGCGTCGAGCGCGGTGTCGTCCTCGGCGAGCGCCGTAGCGCCCGAGAAGCTGTCCGTCATTTCCATCACTCTCCTTACTCGGTGGGGTGGTGCAGGACGCCCTGAATTGCGGAGGGAAGGCCCGCCGGTGGCCAGGAGATCGTGATGCGGGCATGCCGCTTGTCGATGACCCGGCCGTCAGGCAGGTGGTCATCCGGGGTGCCCACTGGGTAGACCGCGATGCGCGGGCCGGGTCCGCTGCGGTGGTCGCGATCCCAGATGCGCACTTGTTCGGCCATCTCCTCCGCAATCGTGGCAGCGCCCGACCCGAAGGCGTGGACCCCGAATTCGGCACTCGACTCATCCAGTTGGCGCGCGGCGAGGTAGACGAAGCTGCCGCCGTCGACCGCGGCGTCATTGGATCTGCGGGTGATCGGGCAAACCAGGCCGGTGTCCAGCTCAGGGTCCACCGAGATCCTGCAGTATCCGTCCAGCGCGGTGGCCAACCACAGCTGGAGCGTGTCGAAGGGCACCATGCGGTCGATCACCACGCCCGTCCAGACATCCACGCGCGCCGTGTCGAGCGCTCCGTTGAGCAGGGCGGGGTCGGCCGGGAATCCCTCGTCAAACCGCAGGCCGATCTCCTTGCCGCGCAACAGCAGCAGACGCTCGGCGTGGGCTCCGAGGCCCTGCATGGCGACGAAGCCACATACCTGCGCCGATCGGCCGACCAGGTGGTCACCGTCGCGCGCAAAGGTGATCGAGCGGGTCAGGCCCCGCATCCGCAAGGGAACGGTGAGGATCCCGCCCTCGGTGAGCTGGTCGGTCCAGGATGGGGGGACGTCCCACGTCCCAACCGTGACGAGGATCCGGTCATAAGGTGCGCGCTCCGGCACGCCCTTCTCGGCGTCGGCCAACACGACGTTCACCCGCGAATAACCCGCCTCGGTCAGGCAATCCCGGGCACGCTCGACCACCTCTGGGTCGATGTCGACGGTCGTGACCTCGCCGCCCTCGCCGACCAGCTCGGCGATCAACGCGGCGTTATAGCCGCCGGATCCCACTTCCAGGACCCGCATACCCGGGCGCAGCCCCGCCTGCTCCAACATCATGGCCTGAAGCCAGGGCGCGGAGACCGAGCTGATGGTGATGCCGTGCTGGTCTCTTTTGGTGCGCACGATGTCCTGGGCGTAAGCCTGCTCCAGCGTCGCCCCGGGAGCGAACAGGTGCCGGGGCACCGTACGGAACGCGGCCTCGACCTTCTTCGACACGATCGTGCCCGCCGCGACGAGCTCGTCGGTGAGCCCGCTCCGTAACTCGGCGGCACGGGGTGAGTCTGCGGTCACATCAAGCACAATCAATCACCTCAGTCACGTGATGTTCCCTTCTCGCCCTGCTTTGTGTGGTAGCAGCTGACTTTCTTTACCGGGAGCCGCATCCAGAGCGACCTGCGTCGCGGTGGCGGCCTCTTTTTCGAAGCCACGGAATGCGAGAACGGTGCGGTCTGGCTGGCTTTCGCGGTAGGTTTGCATTTCCGCCTTCCGCCTGGGCCTGTGTGGCGCAGTCTTGACAGTGCCGGGCAGGCGGAGTCGTGAGGCTGGCCGCAGGCACGACAATGCCGCAGAGGGCGGGATAACACCCGGAGTGCCGGTGCAGGGCGGCGGTCTCGATAGGAATCAGATGCAGTTCCCCCGTGCTGGTGTGGACTACGGACAGGACGAGGGCGGCGCGAGTCATGGGAGACGCCCCTGAGCTAGAGT
>JBOHHD010000549.1:0-3978 GCA_050700515.1 Pseudonocardiaceae bacterium | reverse complement strand
GGTATAACCAGTCTACTGGGGTTCGACAGCACTGGCCACCTGGTTACCCTCAACGTTGATGATGAACTCGGGTTCTGGGATCTCAACGCAGGTCGCCAGAGCGGATTGCTACGAACATCTGGCCTCTTTCCTCTTACCAACAGTAGGCTTAAGGAGGGGCGGGAGATCAAGATCGCGGGACTTTCCGCGCTGCCCTTTGAGCTGCCGATCATTGCGCAGGACTGGTTCGATCACCTGTGCCAGGCCCTCGACCGCGGCTTCACCGAATTCGAACGCGCCTTACTCCCGCCAGGTACCGACCCGGACCCCCCCTGCTCGACGAACCGGTAGCCGCCGGGTCGACCCTCAGGGTGTTGCCAGCAGGCCGGCGCCCTGGGCGACGATCGCGGCTTGGACCAAGCAGTATCCTGCCCTGCAGGTCACTGCTCTGATCCGCAGAGCCTGGTCATAGTCAATCCAGGCACCGTCGACGTCGTGCAGTGCCAGGCACGCCCGGAACTGTCGTTGGCGGGCGAGAGACTGCCGTCGTGTCACACTGGAGGTCGAGGTCGAAGCGGAGGTGGCAACTGTGGCCGCGCCCCAACCCGCACCGGCGGTGCATACCGGTCCGTGGACGCTGGAGGAGTGGCTGGCGCTGCCCGAAGGCCCGCCCTACACCGAGCTCGTCGACGGGTTGCTGGTCATGAGCCCGGTCTCGGCGTACCGGCACCAGCGGTTGATGGTGCGAATATGGCAGCAGCTCGACGCGGCCGCACCGGCGCGGTACGAGATCATGCCCGAGGCGAACGTGGCGCTGGGCGGAGACCGGGCGCTGATCCCGGACTTCTGCGTCATCGACCGGCCAGGGTTCGACGGCGCCATCCTCCCGGCCCGGCACGTGGTGCTCGTCGGCGAGATCGCCTCACCCTCCACCCGCGTCTATGACCGGACGACCAAACGCGCACTGTACGCCGAGGCCGGGATTCCCTCTCTGATCATGGTCGACCCGAGCTGCCAGCCACCGTCAGCGGTGTACTACGAACTGCTGGACGGCGACTACGTCGAGCGGGTCCGCAGCCAGGACGGGCTCCTGCTCCTCGAGCGGCCGTTCCGGGTCCGGCTCACGCTGACACTTCCCGCGTCCCCGACAGCAGGCTGACTCAGAGGAAGCTCACGGCTTGCGCGCCACGGCGCCGTAGGCGGCGTCCATCGGTTCGCCCTCGGCGGTGGCCGGTCGCCACTGGGTGATCGACACCAGGCCGGGGTCCACTACTTCCAGTCCCTCGAAGCACCGGCCGATCTGCTCGATGCTGCGCGGGAGGTAGGGCACGCCCCCGGTCGCCGTGTATCGCTCGCAGAGTTCGACATAGGCCTTGTTGGTGTCAGTGCCGTCCCACAACACGAGGTAGCTGCCGGTGGGGACAGCGGCCAGCACCCGAGCGACGATCGAGCACATCTCGTCGGACTCGGCGACATGGCCGAGCACGCCCATGAACATGACCCCGATCGGCTGGGTGAAGTCCAACACGTCGCGGGCCTCGGTGAGGATCAGGTCCGGATCGCGGAAGTCGGCGTCGAGGTAGGTGGCCACCCCTTCCGGGGTGGTGTTGACCAGGGTGCGGGCCTGGGCCAGCACCAGCGGGTCGTTGTCGACATAGACGACCCGGGACTCCGGCGCGACCTGCTGGGCGACCTCATGGGTGTTCTGCATCGCGGGCAGTCCGGTGCCGATGTCGAGGAACTGACGGATCCCGACCTCACCGACCAGGAAACGCACGGCGCGGATGAGGAACCGCCGGGACTGCTTGGCCATGGTGACGATGCCCGGGTACACGGCGACGCCGGCATCACCGGCGGCCCGATCCACCTCGTAGTTGTCCTTGCCACCCATCCAGTAGTTCCAGATCCGCGCCGAATGCGGAACCCCATTCTTGATCTTGGAGGCTAGCTCGGCGTCTGGGCTGTCGGGCCGCTCGTCGGCCATATTCAGTCTCCTGCATGCGGGATATCGGTGTGCCGGGCGCGAAGGCTTCACCACCACCAACACGGTAACCGTAGACGCCGAGTAGCGGTGGGTGCTGTCGTCGATGAGTGGCGAGTCATCGATGGGCAGGCGTGAAGAGCCAGTCGATCAGTCTCGTCACCAGCCCGACCATGACCCCCGTGAGCACCGCTCTGAATATGATCACTATTCGTTGTCCCCCGAGTAGTGCAGCATCTAGTGCAGCATCGAGATGTCGTCCCAGGCGCAGCCGGTCAGCGCCGGGGCACCTAAGCGACACTTAGTGATCATATTCTCGGTGAGAACACTGGAAAGCACCACACGGCTGTTCATGGACGTGTCCGTGTGTCACGTTCGGTGATGTCGCAATCTGAGGGGCAGCGCCGGGCCATGCTGGGGACCCTGCCCGGCGTACTTGATGAGGACGCTTCCGACTCGCGGCTCTTTCGGGTGCACACCGATCGAGGAATCACAGGAAGCTCCGACGCGCGGGAGGGGCGTCGGAGCTTCCTGACATCGAAGAGAGAGCTGCCTTGCGGTGAAATACCCTCTCCACTGATTTTCGGCAGCGAGGCTGCCAAGCTCCAGAGCGTCGCGGCCTTCCAGGCCGCCCAGCGCGTCCGCTGCCTGACCGAGCATTTCCGCGATCAGGTACGGCGCCGACACCGAGCTGATGGCCTCCTCACCGCGCCGGATCGTGATGACCGCAGTGTCCTCGTACGCCTCCTCCAGCGGGACGCCTGGGGTGAACCAGGTCGCGGGGAACCTTCTGCATCGCCCGCTCCACATCGGCGCGCATCACCAGGCCCTTAGCCGCATGATCAGCGATGATCTCGTCGACCAAGACGTTGCGAAGCTCCTTGGCCCACTCGGCCCGGCTCGCGGTGTCGACGCTCACGAGATGTTCTCCCTGTCCGGCCGACCCGCCGTGAGCGGGCGGCCCCGATACGCCTCCGGAAGCCCCGGCGACGGGTTGAATCCAACGATTGAGAGGCCGGTCGATCTCCCCTCTCGGGGGGCCATGCTGCCCAACCAGCGGGCCCCGTTTACCGGCCGAACCGCCCTCCGGCCGACAGGTGGTCATCGCATCCCACCGGGTCAGGCGGGCGGTGTCGAACCACACCAGCCGGACGCGGATGTGGCTGCCGAGGTGAAACAGGCACAACGCGGATGGACCTGCTGTCCGGAGTGGAATGCCGCTCATCATGAAGAAACGGTAGACTCAACCTGCTAATCGGTCAACCACTTTGCTATCAAAGTTGCTTGCCTGTGATCTGGTCTGTTGCCCAGTTGCTACCGTGTGGTCGTGGCGAGTGAAATCACCGACGAACGGTCCATCCAGACCCGGATCGCTGACGACCTGCGTGCACGCATCGAGATCGGTGAGTACGCCGCCAGCGACCAGCTGCCCACCTACGAGCAGCTCACCAAGACCTACCTGTGCTCGAGCGGCGTCGCCCGCAAAGCCATCGACCTGCTGCGTCAACAGGGCCTGGTCATCTCCAAGCAGGGCAAAGGCGTGTTCGTGCGCGAACGCGCCCAACCCAAACGCCACGGCTTCGACCGCTACGCCCGCAGCCGCTGGAAGCAGGGCGGCACCGCCATTGACGACGCCGAAGCCGGCAGCCAGGGCCTGTCGGTCAAACAGCTCTACCGAGAGCTCGGCGAAGTGCCCGCGCCGCCCGCCGTCGCGGCGGCCTTCGCGATCAAGGAAGGCGCGCCGGTGTGGGTTCGCAGGCGCACCAACGTCGTCGACGGGCGACCGCACCAACTCGCCGACTCCTACTACCCGATCGACCTGGCCGTGGGCACGCTGCTCACCGAGGAGAACTCGGGTCCGGGCGGCGGTTTCGCGCGCCTGGACGAGGCAGGCGATCCACTCGCCGAGATCAGCGAGGAGTGGAGCGCCCGCATGCCCACCAGCCCCGAAAGCGTGTCACTGCAACTGCCCGGCGGAACCCCGGTCATCGACCTGACCCGCACCGTCTACGACAGCA
>JBOHHD010000548.1:0-4420 GCA_050700515.1 Pseudonocardiaceae bacterium | reverse complement strand
GTCCGGGTCGGCGTAGTCCAGGGGGACCCGTACCCGCGCGCACTCGTAGTGGTCGTCGGTGAAGAGCTTCTCGTCGAGCGCCGTCGTCGCGTAGGGCGCGCACGGCTCGAACGCGACCTGCTGGTCGTAGAACTCCGCCAGTTCCGCCGCCGGCGCCGAGCCGGGCGGCCCCGGTCTCGTCTCGGACTGCACCGCAGGTGCCGGTGCGGCACAGGCGCCGGTGAGGGCCAGCGACGCCGCACCCAGGGCGACGAGCGTCGAGCGAACTGGGAACACGATGTCTCCTCGGCGGCAGGTGGATGTCGCCACCACGTTGGGCCGTGCCGTCGCGGCACACTCAAGTCGAAGTTGTGCAGGTCACATCGCGCCGCTCGTGCGTCCCGGACCTTCGCCCAGCCGGACAGTCCCGGGACTGCACACCGGTTAAGAGCTCGTGGCCGCCAGTGGGGAGATCGAGCCGACCCTTGGCTGACGTGCTCGCATCCGGCGCAACGACCGAGACGCGGCGGGGGTGTCGGGTCGAACCAGCTCCGGGCCCGGGTTCGGGTGGGGCAGTGACCTGCGCAGGTGCCGGATCCGGCGTAGGACGTCGATCTGGGCGGGGTTATAGAGATCACCGACGGCCTCGTCGATCGTCCGCACGGCGGGGGCCGCCGCGCCCGAGCTCGTGGTCGCGTCCGGCAGGCCGGGGAGCCTGGCTCGGATGGCCAGGGTCAGGGGCAGCAGGTGTTCGGCCAGATCCTGGCAGGTCGGTCCGTCGGCGTCAGCGGGCAGGTCGTCGAACGCGGAGGCCGCGGCGATTGTCGGGAGTGCCTGCAGTGTGTCGGCCAAGGCGTTGACCAATGCGGGTTCGAGCACCCGGCTCATCACGACGATGAGGGAGCGGTCGGCGTCGGACAGGTCCACCTCGCGAATCGCCGCGGCAAGTTCGGGCGGGAGGTCGGTCGGTGCGGCGTGGAACAGGATCTCCCCGAGTCGATGATCGCTCGGCCGAACTCGTCGATCGGAGAGGTGAAGGTCCCGAAGAGCTCGGCGACCCGGTCGACCCGGGTGGTGAGGAACTCGAGGGCCTGGGGAACGGCCAGGACGAGGTTGACGACCAGGATCACGATCGCCAGCCGTCCGATGGACCGGCTCAGCCGGGGATGGCGACGATGCATGACGGAGACCTCGATCATCCCGCCGGGAACGGGGGAAGGATCCCGGCAGGTCGGCTGTCGCCTGCTCCCGCCCGTCGACGTACAGCGCGGCCCGCGAATCCTCGCGGCCGGCGTCGATCTCGACGGTGTAGTCGAGCAGGTCACCCCGTGGGCCGGGATGCTCGACGGTGTAGAGGAAGCGGTGGAGCACGTCGCGGCGTCGGACGGGTCGCAGCCGCTTCCCCTCCCCGGGCCCGGCCATCACACCGCGCCTCGGCGAGGAAGGGCCATGACGTCCCCCGGTGGTAACGCAGCATGGTTGCTGGACGCGACTTCTGTCGTGGTCATCGCGTCCCCCCCAGGTGCCGGGCGAGGAAGCGCTCGGCGGCGCGGATCATGGCGACCAGGTTCTCCGGGTTGACGAAGATGTGGCCCTCGTCGGTCAAGGCGCGGGCGAACAGCGCGCCCTCACCGGCGTACAGCCAGCCGATGACCCCGCCCGGGTTCTCGACCAGCGTCGTGAGCTCGCCGGTGACGATGTCGAGTTCGTGCAGGTCGAACTCGGCGACGTTGCGGGCGTTGAGCGTCACGATGGCCTTCCCCGGCCGCGTGGCGGGCATCTCGAGTGCGGTGACCTGCGCGCCGGGGAACGGGGTCAGGTCGACGGCCAGCGCCGCCGCCTCGTCCAGGTCGACCCGGAAGACGTGCCAGTTCTGGTCGCCCCCGTCGTCCTGCAGGTAGAGCAGGAAGCGCGGGTCGTTGGTCCACTCGTACCTCCGCACCGTGCGGGTCTCGTCTGCGGTCACGCACCGCGGCTCGGCGGGGCCGTCGAGATGCTGGACCCAGACGTTGAGCCGGTTCTTCCACGGTGCCAGGAAGGCGATCCGGGTACCGTCCGGGGAGATCGACGCACCGGAACGCTCCGACGGTCTGAAGAAGTCCTCGACGGTGATCAGGTCGGGCAGGGTCACGTCGTTCCTCCTGGTCGTGTCGCGGGGCAACTGATTCCGATCCAGGTAAGGCCGTGCCGCCGCGGCACACTCAAGATCCGACGTGTGTGAGACGGACCACTCAGGCTCGTGTCGATGCCCAGGCACTCCAGGGCTTGACCACGCCCCGACGGCACGGTGTGGACTGCACGTCGTCGGCACGGACGTCCGGACGTGCCGTCACTTCTCCAGTCCGAGATGAGGATCGAAGCGTGGCGTGGAGTACCCGGGAGATCGCCGAGCGACTTGCCTCGACCCTGGCGGCAAGCTCGGTCGCGGCATGGTCTGTATCGGCCCCGGCGTTACCGGCTGCCCGCAGGCGGCGCCAGTCGCATCCGCCTCCGCCCAGAAACGTACCGGGTGAGCAGGGCGACCGCGCTGTAGCTGGCTGCGTACAGCAGGCCCCGCCACCAGTTTTCCGGTACCTGCGCGAGGTCCCAGCTCGCGTCCCAGGCCAGCTGCTTGAGCCGGTGGAGCAGGAATGCCAGATTCAGTACGAGGATCACCGTGGCCACGTTCCGCATGCTTCGGCAGAACTGGCGCTGCTTGACCAACTCCGGGTGCTTCCGCTGCACGATCGCGTCCTCGAAGGCCAGCAGCCGGTTCAGCGCGGGACGCACCGCGCGCCGCAGCGTCGGCCCGATGCCGGCCATCTCGTAGCGCACCGGGAAGGGCTTGATCGGCACAAACTCGAGAGTCCGGCTGGCGGAGCAGGAGAGCAGGCCACCGAAAACCATCGTGCGCGGCAGCGTCGACGCGCTCCCCATCGAGCTGATCGGCGGGTTGAGCGGTAACTCCGGCGGCGTCCACCGCTCGCCGGTCTGGTGGCGGACCTCAGCAGCGCGCTCGTGGAGCAGGATGCTGGCCTGCACGCGGAACCGCTCGTACTTCGTCTCCGACGCGGGCACTACGAGCAGGAGCCGCTGCGGCGGCACCGTGCGGGTCGCCTCGACGAACTCCCACAGCGCCCCGGGGGTGTCGTCCAGGGTCAAAACGACGAACCGGGCACGGGACATCAGATCCCGGACCGGCCCCTGCCAGTCCCCCGGTGCCAGTCGCAGCCGTCGAGCGCCGGCGGGGGGGAGCTGCTCGCCGGGCATGTCCACAGCGATGACCGGCCCCAACCCACGGAAGCACCCCACCAGATGCTCCTCGGCGCTCCGACCGAACAGCAGCAGCGCGTTGAACACCGACACACCGGTGTAGTCCGTCGCCATTAACGGCGTGGGCTGTTCTAATCGCCCCCGCTGCTCGTCCTCTGCGAACGACCTCAGATACAGGACGAACTGCATGTTCGTAGGGGGCATCGGCACCGGTCCGGCGATGTTCCTCCGCGCTTCCAGCAACGCCCGTTGCCCGGTGTTCAAACCCATGGTCCCTACCGCCAAGATCACCACGGCAACGGAGCTCTCCCACCAGCCATGCTCGTGCGGCGCCGTCACGGCCTGGAAGAGCGCCAGGACGGCAAACACGGCCGCCAGGGCGCTGCTGCTCACCATCATCGAGCCGAGGAAACCCAACATCGCCGCCCGGCGCATCCGCGCCTCGCGCGGCGGTCCGGAAGCTGAGGGGTCACCACTCACAATTACTCATGGTAAGTATCGGGTTGCGTGGTGTCAGTCAATGAGGATGATTCACCGCACGCCGGGGGACTCCTTCACCTGGGCGGGCTCTCCTGGTGCCGTAATGACAACAGGTATCTGATAAGTGAGGTGGCATTCATCAGTTCTTCGATATCGGTACCGGCCTACCGCGAACAACACCCGTGCGGTCGTTCAGTTGAACGAAAACTGATGTCATCATGATCATTCCTGAGTCGGCGCACGTGGCGCAGCGAGCTGCCGGTGAGTTGGTGGTGTCGTTCTGGGAGTACCTGCCCGAAATCGAGGCGACTGATCTGGTGACTGTGGCCGGGTTCCTCCGGCGGTTGCACGCTGTCCCGGTTCGCCAGGATACCCAGCTAGGTCCGCTGCAACCGTTCTTCCGTGTCGCCGAACGGATCGACTCCGCTCCGACACTGACCGAGGCTGATCGTCGGTTCTTGCGCGCCAGGCACGGTGCTCTCCTGGCCCAGTGGGAACAGGCCCGGTTCGAGATGGCGCCGGTGGTGGTCCACGGTGACGCCCACCACGAGAACCTCGTGCGCTGTGGTGATGGGCGGATCGTGTGCCTGGACCTGGAGCGGGTGTGCGTCGGGCAACCGGAGTGGGATCTGACCGTGACCGCGGTCTATTACGAGTGCGGCTGGCATGACGCGACCGACTACGCGACGTTCATGAAGACCTACGGTGA
>JBOHHD010000547.1:0-4267 GCA_050700515.1 Pseudonocardiaceae bacterium | reverse complement strand
CGTGGGGACCGATCAGCTCTTCAACGAACTGATGGGACGCTTCTATCAGGAGCGTATGTGCAGCAGCCCGCAGACGGTGATCACCACCAAGATAACCCCGGGTATCGACGGCCGAGAAAAGCAGAGCAAGAGCCTGGGAAACTACATTGCCATCAGCGACACACCACGGGATATCTTCGGGAAGGCGATGAGCCTGCCCGACCATCTCATCGCCCAATTCCTGGAAGTCTACACGCTGGTACCGCTTGCGGAGATCGGTCAGCTTGATGCCGCCATGAAAGCCGGTGAGCTGAACCCGATGGAGGCGAAGCGGGTCCTCGGGCGGGCGCTTGTCGAGCGCTACTACGACAAGGACACCGCGACCCAGGAGAATGAATGGTTCACCAAGGTGTTCTCGCGTCGCTCGATCCCCGAGGACGTACCCACCGTGAATGTGGCCGATGCGAATGCCACGCTGTTCGAGATCCTCAAGGGGTGCCTGCCCGCAGAATCTTCGAGCGAGCTGCGCCGGCTCATCCGGTACGGTAGCGTACGCATTGATGGAGAGGACAAGCTCACTGATCCGGATCAGCGCCACGCGGTGACCAGCGGGAATGTTCTCCGGGTGGGTAAACGCCGTTGGTTCCGCATCTCCCTCGGCCAATCATGAAATCACGTGAGAATGTCGGCGAGCTCGCAGGTGCGGAGCAGGATCCCGGCGTGACTGGCGGCCAGGCTGTGCACCTCGAACTTGTTGTCCGGAGTCAGTGCATCCGCCTCACTGATCATTCTGTCCTGCAGCGGCAGCGGTAGTCCCCGGTCGAGGGTGGCCCGGATGTAGGTGCGGGGGATGGTGCCCCAAGTGTGCGCATCGGCCTGCGCATCGGCGAACATCACCTGGGCGGACTCATCGGGCTGCAGGCCGTAGTTGAGTGCGGTGCGGAATTGGTCGTCGGTGGCCTCTTCCATCAGCGCCGCTTTAAGGGCACGAAGGTACTCCGGGTCGGCTGACCGGTAATTACTCCGCGTCGCACCGGTGTGGGTCAGGTCGCCCACACCGGGGACCGTGGCCAGCAGGCTGGTGGCCGCTTCGGGAGTCTGCATGTAGGCCATGAGCGACGGCAGCTCGACACAGCAGTAGGCGGTGATGTACACGAGCCTGCTCACCAGCTCGGGAATGGCATTGCCGACGCCGGTGAGGGTGAGCCCCCCCATGCTGATGCCGACGAGGACGATCGGGCCGTAAGGGGCCAGCCGGCGCAGCGCGGCCACCACATGATCGACATTGTCCTGGAGTGTGATGTCGGCCAGGGGGGAGCGCTCGGTGGCGAAAGCAGCGAGATCCTGAGGCGCCTGGTAGGACAGTGGAAGTGCCGCATCCAGCCCGTGCCCGGGCAGGTCCAGCGCCACGCTGCGATAGCCACGGAAGGCGAGCTCACGGGCCAGCGGAGTCCAGCCGAACGAGTTGCTGGCTGCGCCGTGCACGAAGACGAAGGTCGGCATCACCATGCCTGCCATCCAACGCTTATTCTGCCCGTCGTGGCCATTCCCCGAGGTGAAAACTTCAGGGCAGAGCCTCAATCCCGCAATCGGCCCACGATGGTCTGATCAACAAGGCTGGGGAAGACTGGCGCGCATGACGGTCACCGAGTCAGTCCGCCTGTTCAAGCGGGCCAGCGCAGTGATCCCTGGGGGGGTCAACTCGCCGGTACGGGCCTTCCGCGCGGTCGGCGGCACGCCGCGGTTCATGGTCCGGGCGGTCGGCCCCTACCTGTGGGACGCGGATGGGAACCGCTACGTCGACCTGGTTTCCTCGTGGGGCCCGATGATCCTGGGCCATGCCCATCCCGCGGTGCTGGATGCGGTGGCGGCTGCCGCGCCGCAGGGGTTGTCGTTCGGCGCCCCCACCATCGGCGAGATCGAGCTGGCCGAGGAGATCGTGCGCCGGGTCGAGCCGGTCGAGCAGGTGCGCCTGGACAACTCCGGTACCGAGGCGACGATGAGCGCGATCCGGCTGGCCCGTGGGGTCACCGGGCGCGCCGGGGTGGTCAAGTTCGCCGGGCACTACCACGGACACGTCGACGCGCTGCTCGCCGCCGCCGGCTCCGGTGTCGCCACCTTCGGCCTGCCCACCAGCCCGGGCGTCACCGGTGCTCAGGCGGGCGACACGATCGTGTTGCCCTACAACGACATCGATGCGGTGCGGGCGGTATTCGCGCAGGGGGGCGAACAGATCGCCTGCGTCATCGCCGAGGCAGCCGCCGGGAACATGGGTGCGGTACCGCCCGATCCCGATTTCAACGCCGCGTTGCGCGAGCTGTGTCATGGCCACGGTGCGCTGCTGGTGCTCGACGAGGTGATGACCGGGTTCCGGGTCTCGGCCGCGGGCTGGTACGGAATCGAGCGGGTGGCGGCTGATCTCTATACCTTCGGCAAGGTGATGTCCGGTGGACTGCCCGCGGCGGCGTTCGGTGGCTCCGCCGAGGTGATGGCGCACCTGGCCCCGGCCGGGCCCGTGTACCAGGCGGGCACGCTGTCCGGGAACCCGGTCGCGGTGGCCGCCGGGCTGGCCACGCTGCGTGCCGCGGACCGGGAGGTCTACGCCCGGTTGGACTCCGCGGCCACCCGGCTGGCCGGGTTGCTCGATGAGGCCCTCGACGCCGAGGGGGTGCCGCACGTGGTGCAGAGTGCCGGGTCGCTGCTCAGTGTGTTCTTCACCGAAACCGGGCCGGTGCGCGACTATGCCGGGGTGGCAGCCACCCAGACCTGGCGGTTTCCGGCGTTCTTCCATGCCCTGCTCGATCGCGGGGTCTACCCGCCCCCCAGCGCTTATGAGGCCTGGTTCGTCTCCGCCGCGCTGGACGACGACGCCTTCGCGGTGATCGCTGACGCGGTGGGCCCGGCCGCTCGGGCCGCGGCGCACGTTCCGGAACCGAAACCATGACCCGCACCGTGGTCCACCTGTTGCGCCACGGTGAGGTGCACAACCCGGAGGGGATCCTCTACGGGCGGCTGCCGGGGTTCGCGCTCTCCGAGGTGGGCGCGCGGCAAGCCGAGCTGGTCGCCGCGCATCTCGGGGACCACGATGTGGTGGCGGTCCTGGCCTCGCCCCTGCTACGGGCGCAACAGACCGCCGAGCCGATCAGCGCCCGGCACGGCCTGGATCTGATCACCGACGAGAGCCTGATCGAGGCGGCCAATGTGTTCGAAGGCGCCCGGTTCTCGGTCGGTGACGGGTCGCTGCGCCACCCCCGGCACTGGTCCCGGCTGCGCAACCCGTTCCGGCCGTCCTGGGGCGAGCCGTATCACGAGATCGCGTTCCGGATGCTGGCCGCGGTGCGCCGGGCCCGGGAGCTGGCTACCGGCCACGAGGCGGTCTGCGTGTCCCACCAGCTGCCGATCTGGACGGTACGCCGGTTTCTGGCCGGGCACCGGCTCTGGCACGATCCGCGGCGCAGGCGATGTTCGCTGGCGTCGCTGACCAGCCTGGTGTTCACCGACGAGGCGCTGACCGAAGTGATCTACACCGAGCCCGCTGGGCTGTCCGATCCTCGGGTGACCGGAGCATGAGACCTGCTGTGCTGTTCATCATGGCCGCTGTCCTGCTGCTGGCCGGCTGTGCCACCGGCACCGACGCGGTCGCGCGCGGCGGCACCTTCGAGTTCGTCACCCCGGGCGGCAAGACCGACATCTTCTACGACCCTCCCGCCGAGCGGGGCACGGTCGGCGAGCTGTCCGAAGACAGCCTCACCGAGCCGGGTAGGACGATCTCGCTGGACGACTATCGCGGCCAGGTGGTGGTACTCAACGTCTGGGGTTCCTGGTGCGGCCCCTGCCGCTCCGAGGCCGACGACCTGGTGCGCGTCGCCGACGCCACCGCAGCCCAGGGCGTGCAGTTCCTCGGGATCAACGTGCGGGACAGCCGCCAGGCCGGCGCCGACTTCGCCCGCGACTTCGGCCTGACCTACCCCTCGATCTACGACCCCCCCGGCCGCACGTTGTTCGCGCTGGGTGGCGCCCCCCGCGCCGTGGTACCCCTGACGGTGATTCTGGACCGCGAGCATCGGGTCGCCGCCGTCTTCCTGCGCCCGATACTCGCGGAGGATCTGATGCCCGTGGTCAACAAGCTTGTCGCGGAGGCTCGTTGAGTGGCGGGTCCGGTTGTTTCGTGGACGCCTTTCCGTATTTGATACGGGGCTATGTACCAGGGTAATCCCAGTACGCCTAACGATCACCGCAAAACTTGATCGGTTGGCGAGTTGGCGCAGTTAACCGGCAGGTAGAGTCC
>JBOHHD010000546.1:0-18718 GCA_050700515.1 Pseudonocardiaceae bacterium | reverse complement strand
GCTAGAGCACCTCATCGGGCTGAGCACCACCCCGCACGTCGAACTCGGAGTGATCGACTGGCGCAGCCCCGTCGAGGTGTTCCCGCACACCGCATTCCACCTCTACGACGAGGCCGCGGTCGTCGTCGGCACCCGCGATGGCACAGCGATCATCAACGACAGCACCCGCCTGGCCGACTACCACGACCTGTTCGACGAACTCACCGACCTCGCCTCATTTGGCGACGCCGCCCGGCAGATCCTGCAGCGCATCGCCCACGACTACCGCAACCTGCTCAGCGGTGACGACCGCACTGACTCGGCTTGAGGAGGAAATGGAGTTCAAGCGTGAAGTCCTTATCGTGGCGGTGCGCCAGCTGGAAGCTGAGGGGGTGGTGGCCCGTGACGACTGAGTTGATCTCACCTGGATCCGAGGAGTTCGGGGCGCTGTTCGCCAGTTTCGCCCACTCGGTGTTCCGACTGGAGACTCTCCAGGTCTACCGAGGCCAGCGTGATCTGGATCTTCTCGGCCGGTTCCTCGAAGGCAAGCCCAGGCCACCGGATCCGGCCAAGACCGAGTGGACGGCAATGATCACCTCGAACGTGCGGGCAGGTAAGGTGGTGCAGCGGGCGCACGTGGTGTTTGAGCCACTGACCGACTATCTACGCTTCGAGCTCACGTGGGGCTATGAACCGAACGCGGCTGCCGGGGAAGACATCCGTATCATCCCCCTCGACCAGGGTGATCCGTGGCCGCAGGACGTGCCACGGCACGATTATTGGCTCTTCGACTCGGCTGGGTTGTACGACATGCACTACGACAGTGATGGAGTGTGGCTGGGTGCTGAGCGCGTCACCGACCCCGTGAAGATCGTGAATGCCTGCCGAGGGCGAGACGCGGCACTACACCTGGGCACCGCGTGGGCAACCTACGTAGGCGGCAAGCCCCAACTCGCCCACCAGCTGTCCCTGTCCTCGGCATCATAGGAACGTCAGCTTGCCCGGCGACCTCGAACGTGTCCGTCTTGCGACCCGTTTGCGGGATCTGCGCGCCGCGACAGGGTTGTCGGGCAACCGCTTCGCCGCCGAGCGGATCAACTGGCCGCAGTCACGAGTGTCCCGGTTGGAGACAGGAACCCAACTCCCCACCGAAGACGACATCCATACCTGGGTGGCGGCCGCCGGGTCGGATAGTGCGGCGGAAGCCCAGTTGCTGGAGCTACTGGAGCAGGCCCGGATCGAGTACGCCACCTGGCGACACACCTACCGCCGCTCAGGCGGCGCGGGCGGCAAACAGATCAGCATTGCCAGGCTCGAAGCGCAAGCCACCCGCATCAGGGGATTTCAGCCCGCGATGGTCATCGGCTTGCTCCAAACCCCGGCTTACGCCCGGGAGCTGCTCACCCTGCCCGGCAGTCCGCTGGCCTACGCCGAATCCGACGTCGTCCTCGATGACGTGGTGGCTCAGCGCATGATCCGCCAGCAGGCGCTCTACCAGCCCGGCAAACAAGTCCAGCTGGTAATGGGCGAAGCGGCGCTGCACCACAGCGTCGGAACCACCGGAACCCTGCTCGGGCAACTCGATCGCCTGCTGACGATGACCGCGTTGCCCAGCGTGGACGTGCGCATCATCCCGTTCACGGTGCCGATGCTGCCAGTACCGGGATTCGTGCTCTATGACGACGATGTCGTCACCGCCGAATCACTCACCGCCGAACAACGCCTCATCGAACCCCACGAGGTCGCCCAGTACGCCACCTTCTTCGACCACCTGCACGCCGTAGCCGTAACCGGCCCCGACGCGACAGCCCTGATCCACCAGGTCGCGACCGAACTCCGAGACATCTCCAGCTGACCCTGCACGCCGAGGGCGCCCTGCGCCGGCATACCGTGGCTGCGCCCATCAGCGGTAGCGGTGGTCGCCGCGTCGACGCGCGAAGGGACCCCGGGAACGGCGCTGCAACCATCCTCGGCCCTGCTGCAATGTTCGGCTCATCCGCGTGGGGCCGTTGCGGGCTTCCAGCCGGTCGCCGAGGAGACCGAGCAGCCAGCTCAGGATCGGCGCGCCCAGCGCGAAGAACAGCCAGATCCGTACCCGCCGCATGAGGAACACCCACACGAGAACCACCCTTACCCTCGTCAGGGGCGGGATCGATGCCGTCCCGCTGCACCCATTGTCGGCAATGCCCCAGCTCACCGAGCCAGCCGGGGGCAGCCTATCCGGCGCCGACGCGACCCGTCCGAGGCCGCCGGGCAACCGTGTTGGTGACCCGTTTTGACCCTGATGCGCGGTGGCCGGTATCGTGAGTCGCTGTTATGCAGTTGTGCGCGGTCCCTGCCGCGTCGCGCCTACCGGCGCGGGCCGTAACCGGCAATCCCTGACGAACTGTGACGACGAGGTAGATCCGTGCGCACGTACACCCCCAAGCCCGGCGAGGTCGATCGCGCCTGGCACGTCATCGATGCCACCGACGTGGTGCTCGGTCGCCTCGCCAGTCAGACCGCTACGCTGCTGCGTGGCAAGCACAAGCCCACCTTTGCTCCGCACGTCGACACAGGTGACTTCGTCGTGATCATCAACGCGGGCAAGGTATCGTTGTCCGGAAACAAGGGTGATCGCAGTTTCGTCTACCGGCACAGCGGTCATCCCGGCGGCCTCAAGCAGCGCTCGTTCACCGAGATGCTCGCCACCCAGCCGGAGAGGTTGGTGGAACGCGCCGTCAAGGGCATGCTTCCCAAGAACAAGCTGGGCCGGGCGATGGCTCGCAAGCTCAAGGTCTACGCGGCTCCGGAGCATCCCCACTCCGCCCAGCGCCCGCAGCCGTTCCAGATCACTCAGGTCGCCCAGTGACGATTCCTGTTGCAACCACCCCTAGTGAGGACCCGAGAGACGCCGTGACCACCGCGCAGGATGAGCCCGAGCAGATGGCAGAGAGCACTGACGTCACATCCGAACCGGCTGCCGCACCAGAACCGGTTGTCGCGCTCCTGCCGGTGATCGCTGGCAGGACCGTGCAGACCGTCGGTCGCCGCAAGGAGGCCATCGTGCGGGTGCGGTTGGTGCCGGGCAGCGGCGTGTTCACGCTCAACGGCAAGAGCCTGGAGCAGTACTTCCCGAACAAGCTGCATCAGCAGCTGGTGCGCGAGCCGCTGGTGCTGGCGGGCAAGGCAGAGTCATACGACGTGATCGGCAATCTCTCCGGTGGAGGATCCTCCGGGCAGGCCGGTGCGCTGCGCTTGGGTATCGCCCGGGCACTGATCGAGCTGGATGCCGACGATCGCCCCGCGCTGAAGAAGGCAGGCTTCCTCACCCGCGACTCCCGTATGAAGGAACGCAAGAAGTACGGTCTGAAGAAGGCGCGCAAGGCACCTCAGTACAGCAAGCGCTAAATCCGGCGATGGCTCGCCTTTTCGGCACCGACGGGGTGCGTGGTCTAGCCAATTCCGACCTCACCCCAGAGCTGGCGCTGGCGGTGTCCGGTGCCGCTGCCCGCGTGCTCGCTGAGCACGACCTCGGACACCGGCCGGTCGCCGTGGTGGGTCGTGATCCGCGAGCCAGTGGTGAGATGCTGGAGGCGGCTGTCACCGCGGGGCTGACCTCAGCCGGTGCCGACGTACTGCGGGTCGGCGTACTGCCCACTCCGGCGGTCGCTCACCTGGTGGCCGCGTTCTCAGCCGACCTGGGCGTGATGATCTCGGCCTCGCACAATCCGATGCCGGACAACGGCATCAAGCTGTTCGCCACCGGGGGGCACAAGTTGCCCGACTCGGTGGAGGACGAGATCAGCGCCCGGGTCGGTGTCCCGGGTAAGCGTCCCACCGGCGCGCGGATCGGCCGCGTGCGCGACGCACCGAAGGCCGCTGGACGCTATCTGGACCATTTGCTGCTGGTGACCCCGCATCCGTTGGACGGGATCCGGGTGGTGGTCGACTGCGCACACGGCGCCGCGTCCGCCGTTGCCCCGGAGGTTTACCGACGAGCCGGCGCCGATGTGGTGGCGTTGTCCGCGGAGCCTGATGGTCTCAACATCAACGATGGTTGCGGATCCACCTATCTGGACCAACTGCGCAAGGCGGTGCTGGAACACGGTGCTGCCCTGGGCATCGCGCATGATGGCGATGCCGACCGTTGTCTCGCCGTGGACGGCACCGGCGAGGTGGTGGACGGCGACCAGATCATGGCGGTGCTCGCGCTGGCCATGCGGGAGGCCGGGGAGCTGGTTGAGGACACCCTGGTGACCACTGTGATGAGCAACCTGGGTCTGCATCTGGCCATGCACGAGCAGGGGATAACCGTGCGTACCACCGCGGTGGGAGACCGGTACGTGCTCGAGGCCCTGTGGACGGGCGGGTTCTCTCTGGGTGGCGAGCAGTCCGGGCACCTCGTGTTGCCTGCGTGTGCCACCACGGGTGACGGGCTGCTCACCGCCCTGCGACTGATGGCCCGGATGGCGAGTACCGGACGGAGCCTGGCCGACCTGGCCGGCGCGGTGACCCGACTGCCGCAGGTCCTGGTCAACGTCGCGGTAGCGGACAAGTCGGCCGTCTCGGCAGCGCCCGCGGTGGCCGAGGCCATCGCGATGGCCGAGGTCGAACTGGGTGACACCGGCCGGGTACTGCTGCGCCCTTCGGGTACCGAGCAGTTGGTGCGCGTCATGGTCGAGGCGCCGACGCAGGCAGTGGCCGACACCATCGCCCGTCGCATCGCCGCTGTCGTTGCCACCGTGGGCTGATGACGAGGATCGGGTTACGGGGGGAGTCGCCTGCCCCAGGCATCGACCTGGATCCCCACCCGTTGCCACGACATCGCGGACTTGACTGCTGTGGTGGATGCTCTACCATCGCTGACCACTTACCTGCAAGGAGCGCGTTGGCACGGCAACTCGTTTCGGCGCGCCGCACATCGAAGGCCGACTTGACGCCGCGTTCGCCGCTGGAGCTGATTCAGAGTTCAGATGGCTTATGCCCATGTCGTCTCCGTCAGAAGATGATCATACTGTGTATTCGAACTGCCACCAGCCGCTGCTGGGTCCGGTAGTGCCGTCGGTTGCGACAGCGGCGACGCGCCAGCGTCCGGGTTGGGCGCCGACGTAGTCGAAGGTGTAGTCGGTGGCGTCCGTCGTGGTGCTGTGCCACAGGCTCCACTGACCTTCCCCGGAGCAGTGCAGACACTCGATTTCGACGAAGTATCCGGCCGCTGCCGGCACACCGTTCCAGGTGAGCGTGGTGGTTCGGGGGTAATGGTGGAAAACGGTGCCATTAGCGGGACTGACTTGGGTGGGAGCGTCCAGATGTGGGGACTGCGTTGGAGTTGAGGTCGCTACTGGGGTCGTAGTTTGGGCTCGAACCTGCATTTGTGCCGGAGCCTGAGTTGTTTGTCCCGGAGGCTGGCCCTGAGCCGGAAGTTGACCCTGGACCGGGGGCTGGCGCTGGATCGGAGGCTGAGCCTGGATCGGAGGCTGAGCCTGGATCGGAGCCCGAGCTCCTGCCGGGGCTGGAGCCGAGCCGGACGGCACGATTACTACAGGTGGGGCGCCCGGTGACTCGGGGTCTGCGGCGGTGGCAAGGATGAGATTGACGCCCGTGCCACGATCTACCTTCATGCCAGCAGCTGGATCGGTCCGTAGCACGGTTCCTACCGTCTGGTCGGAAACCTCGTCGGAAGTCAGGTGAAGGTTCAGTCCCTTGTCCTTGGGTTGGGCCTCTGCCGTGGCACGCGACATACCGATCAGGTCGGGGATCTCGATCTGTGACTGTGGCTGATAGAAGACATACCAGCCGATTATGACAACGACTAATCCGACGACACCGGCACCGGCCAGCGTGAATGCACCAGTTAGCGGCCCCCACTCGGCTGTGACTCTGTCAAATTTCAGCCTCCACCGACGCCGTTTCCGTTCCTGCTCATCGCGAGGTACTTCTTCGGTCATGGCTGTTCTCCTCTTACTCCCACTCAAGTCCGACGAGCCACGTCGGCGAGTACGATCGCACCGCATCCGGTGTTGGCTATTTTTTCGACCGGTGCCGGTCCGGACGGAGTCGAAAGAAAATACGCTTTCATGCCATTCCCCACGTCGATTCGCTCCACTGGTGATGGCTCTCACTGCACGAGGTGATTAACAAGCCGAAGTCTGCGGTGCGTGACCGATCGTGTCACTGCGGTAACCTTGGTGACACTCGAACAGGAACCATGGCCCGACAAGTCGGGAAACCTTGGTTGGCACCGGGCGCACCCACATAGATGATCAGAGTGGGCCGGACCGGATACGAGGTGATGCGTGGCGACCGCGATGATCGCTGCCGACGTGGGCCGTCCCGATCGGCCGTCGTCGGCTGGCTGGCGACGGGCCTCCGCTGTGTTGGGGGGAGCGGCCGCGCTGTCGTTCGCCGTTTGGACGATGGCGATCTCCTGGTCGGTGTCCGGTCCGGTGTGGTGGCAGGAGGCGTCGTCACGTCTGGTGGGTATGTTCGTGGTGGTCACTGGTGTGGCGATGTGGATTCGTCAACCCATACCCCGGATGGGTCAGCTCGTCGTATTCGGCGGGGCGGTCTACTACTTGCAGTACCTGCGGGTGGCTGACGGGACCCTCTTCGTCATCGGGTTCTGTCTGGCGTATGCCTGGGTCGGTGTCACCGGCCACATCGCCTTGGCCTGGCCGACCGGGACACTTGAGGGTCGAATCGACAGGATCTATGTGGTTTGCTCGTATCTCGCCTCAGCGGGTACTCAGATCATCCGGTATCTGGTTGATCGGCCACGGCCACCGTGGGCCATGCACATCGCTAAGGTGAACACCCTATGGGCGGTGGTAGGCAGTACCACAGCGGCCGCACTGGGAGTGCTGGGAATCGCGCTCCTCGTCTACCGATGGATCGGTTCCACTCCGGTGAGACGCAGACCGTCCGGTCCGGTATGGACCGCGTTGGCCGTGGCAGCCATCTTCAAGATTGCTGAAGCGATATCGAGCATCCTGAGTGCGCCGGTTGCTGTGCAGGCTACTCTGGCCTCCCTGTTCTATCTGGCCGTTATCGTCCTGATCCCCTTGCTCTACCTCATTCGTTGGCTGCACCGGAAGTTCGCCCATCAGCGAGTGATGGCTCTACTGCTCGACCTCGAATGTGATTTGGAATTGATCGCTGATCCGGCGGCACTGCAACGGGCACTGAGCCGAACCCTTGGAGATCCGAGACTCACCCTTTCCTATCCACTGCCGACCGGCGATTATGTCGACATCCACGGTCAACTCGTCGATCCCGGCAGGGACATTCCTGGTCGGTCGCTCACCCGAGTGCAGCGCAGAGGCCAGCTGGTCGCGGTCATCGATCACGACTCCGCCCTGCACGAGCAGCCCCAGATAACCGAAGCTGCGGTGGCCACCGCAGGACTGGCGATCGAGAACGCCCACCTCTACGCCACCATGCAAGCGCATCTTGAGCAGATCCGTACCTCTCGTCTGCGTTTGGCCCAAACCGCATTCGACGAGCGCCAACGTATCCAACGTGATCTGCATGACGAGGCCCAGCAGCGATTCTTCAAAGTTTTGATGTTGCTGGACAACACGACTCGCCAGCTCGTCGGCGGTGATGATATGCGCACGAACGTCGTCGCTACGGTACGGCAGGCACATGCCGAGCTCACTGACGCCATCCGCGTGCTGCGCGAGGTCACCCAGGGCATTTACCCGGCCGTACTGATCAACCATGGGCTGGCTGCCGCCGTGGAGAACCTCGCCGATCGCGCCCCCCTGCCGCTCCGTATCACGGTGGGCACCCAGAGCTGGCCCAAGCACGTCGAGATCACTGCTTACTTCGTGATCAGCGAAGCATTGACCAACGTATACAAACACGCCAACGCCACCCGGGCTACGGTGACTGTCCGCAATGAGAATGGCCAGTTGGTAGCCGAGATCACTGACGATGGTCGGGGCGGTGCGCACCTCGGTGCCGGATTCGGACTGACCAGCCTGCGCGATCGGGTCGAAGCTGTCGGAGGAAATCTGGTCGTCCACAGCGAACCGGATCAGGGAACGAAGCTGGTCGCTGTCCTGCCGAGGAGCACATGATGAGAGTGGTCATTGTCGAAGACAAGAGATTTTTTCTCGATCTGCTCACCGATTCCCTACGCGGACGTGGCATCAATGTGGTCGGGTGCGCAGACAACCCATCAGATGCCTTGCGTGTCATCGATGACACCGCCCCCGACCTCGCCGTGCTGGACATCTGCTTGTCGGAGGCCCAGGACGAAGTGGGCGTCCGTGACGAGGAGGGCTTGCGGGTTGCCGAACTCGTCCGGGCAAGTTACCCGGATGTCGGTCTGCTGATGCTGTCAGCCTATTTTCAACCGGTGTACGCCGAGCGCTTACTCGCCATGGCGGACACTCCCCATGCGGTGGGTTACCTGAGCAAAGAACGCCTCGGCAATTTGGACGAACTCGTGGACGCCTTCCACCGCATCGTCCGGGGTGAGGTCGTAATCGATCCCCACATCATCAGCCAGTTGATGTCCCGACGTCGGATCGAAGACCCACTGGAACGGCTCACCCCTCATCAGAGACGCATCCTGGCGCTGGTCGCCGAGGGCCGCTCCAACCTCGGTATCGCCCAGCATCTCGGCTGCAAGATCAGCGCCGTGGAATGGAATCTCTCCACCATCACCGAGAAACTCGATCTGTCCCGCGCAACCGACCATGATCGCCGTCACATCAACACCCGGGTGCTGGCCACCCTGATGTTCCTCCGCAGCACAGGACGATCCGGAGCGGTGAAAACCTAGCGGATGAGGTCCAGGACTGTGCCGGGTACGTCAGCGTCCAGAAGGTCTTCGTGTTCGGTGGCCCCCGTGAGGTGGCGCAGCAGGAATGCGGTGACCAGGGCGCGGCTGATTCGCCGGGTGTGGTGTTCCGGGCTGCCGTCGAGCACGAAATCCGACCAGTGCTTGCCCTGGGTGAAGCCGAGGTGGCTCGCTTTGGGCAGGGTCCGCAGCTGTACCGGACCCGCCCATGCCTTCGCGACCGGCTCGGCATTTCCGATCGGAGGCGCGACCCGGTCCTTGCCCCCCGCCAGGTGCAGGCCCGGCATGGTGGCCTGATGGGCGGCTTCCACCGCCGAGGGCAGGGTCTGGGCCAGCGCCAGCGTGGCGACCGCCTGGCAGCGCTCGTCGTCGGCCGCGGCCAGCACCGCCATGCCCCCGCCCATCCCGTGCCCCACCAGTCCTAGCCGGGCGGAGTCGACACTGATCTGCCCCTCGCCCAGGCTGACCCCGATGCAGATGTCCAGGGCGGTGCGCAGATCGGTGGCGAACTGGCGATGCGAGGGAAGCGCCCCGTGCCGGGTGGCAGGCGCCGCCACCACCACTCCCCAGGAGGCGAGGTGGTACAGCAGCTCCTCGTAACGTGATATCGGTTGCAACCAGCCGTGTCCGAACGCGACGGCAGGCAGACCGAGCCCGGTCTCCGGAGTGAACACCACACCGGGCATGCCGATCAGCGCGAGATCACCGCACAGCACCCCATGCGGACCCGGCCGGGATAGCTCGTCGACCGTTCGCCGGACCGCTGGATCGGTGCGTGCCATGAGCCAGACGGTATCGGACCCGCCGGGCTCCTGTTGCGCTCACGTGGTCAGTCGCAGCTGAGTGGGGCGGGCACCGATTCTGCTGTACCACCCGCGTTGCGGCCGTGCGTAACCGAGGTCCGACCGCTGGTAGGTGCTTCTCCTGAAGCCATGACCGGAGCCCAGCGCGGGGCTCACGTCGCCGGCCGCGGCGCGACGACCCTCGGCTACCGTGGCGCCCATGTGCGGAATCGTGGGTTACGTGGGGCATCGAAGCGCACTCGAGGTCGTGCTGCAGGGTCTGGGTCGGTTGGAATACCGCGGGTATGACTCTGCCGGTGTCGCCGTGCTCGACGGTGTCGGCACGCTGGTCATGGCTCGTAAGGCCGGACCGTTGGCCAACCTGGTCGAGGAGATCGAATCGACCGGGCGGGACGCGTTCGCGGGCCATGCCGGGATGGGGCACACCCGCTGGGCCACCCACGGCGCCCCGACCGACCGCAATGCGCATCCGCACCGCGATCTCGCCGGCAAACTCGCCGTGGTGCACAACGGGATCATCGAGAATTTCGCCCAGCTGCGTGCTGAACTGGAAGCTGGCGGAGTGGAGTTGTCCAGTGACACCGACACCGAGACCGCCGCGCATCTGATCGCCGCCGAATACCCGCGCTGTGGTGATCTGCCTGCTGCGGTACGCACCGTGTGCAAGCGACTGCACGGGGCGTTCACACTCGTCGTCACCCACGCCGACGAACCCGATCTCATCGTCGCCGCTCGGCGTTCCTCGCCACTGGTGCTGGGAGTGGGGGTGGGCGAACACTTCGTCGCCTCGGACGTCGCGGCGTTCATCGAACATACCCGCGATGCCGTCGAGCTCGGCAAGGACCAGATCGTCACGATCACCCGCGAGGGCTACCAGATCACCGACTTCCATGGCGTCCCCGCGCACGGCACGCCTTTTCACGTCGGGTGGGATCTGTCCGCGGCGGAGAAGGGCGGCCATGACTACTTCATGCTCAAGGAGATCGAGGAACAACCCGGTGCCATCGGTGACACGTTGCGGGGGCACTTCGTCGACGGCCGGATCGTGCTCGACGAGCAGCGGATGGACACCCAGGAGCTGCGCGACGTCGACAAGGTCTTCGTCGTCGCGTGCGGGACCGCTTACCACTCCGGCATGGTCGCCAAGTACGCCATCGAACATTGGTGCCGTCTGCCGGTGGAGGTGGAGCTGGCCAGCGAATTCCGCTACCGCGACCCGGTACTGGACCGATCCACCCTGGTCGTCGCGATCTCCCAGTCCGGGGAGACCGCCGACACCCTGGAGGCGGTGCGCCACGCCCGGGAGCAGAAGGCCCGGGTGCTGGCGATCTGCAACACCAACGGATCGCAGATCCCCCGGGAATCCGACGCGGTGCTCTACACCCACGCGGGGCCGGAGATCGGAGTGGCCGCCACCAAGACGTTCCTCGCCCAGATCGTGGCCAACTTCCTGGTCGGCCTGGCGCTGGCCCAAGCCCGGGGCACCAAGTACTCCGACGAGGTCGCCCGCGAGTTCGCCGAGTTGGAGGCCATGCCCGCGGCGGTGCAGCAGGTACTGGGTACCGTCACCGAGGTGCGCGCGCTGGGCGGTGCGCTCGCCGATTCCAAGGCGGTGCTGTTCCTGGGCCGCCACGTCGGCTTCCCGGTGGCGCTCGAAGGCGCGCTCAAGCTCAAGGAGCTGGCCTACATGCACGCCGAGGGATTCGCGGCGGGCGAGCTCAAGCACGGCCCGATCGCGCTGCTCGAGCAGGGCCTGCCGGTGGTGGTCGTGGTTCCCTCCCCCAAGGGGCGCGCGGTGCTGCACGCCAAGCTGCTGTCCAACATCCAGGAGATCCGGGCCCGCGGCGCGCGGACCATCGTCATCGCCGAGGAGGGCGACGACACGGTGCGCCCGTATGCCTCGCACGTGTTGGAGGTGCCCGCGGTGCCCACCCTGCTCCAGCCGCTGGTGTCCACCGTCCCCTTACAGGTGCTCGCCGCGGAGATCGCCCGCGAACGAGGCTACGACGTGGACCGCCCCCGCAACCTCGCCAAGTCCGTCACCGTCGAATGACCACCCCCCTGCTCCACGTGTCCGTCCCCCATGCCCGGTGTGTCCGTCCCGCATGCCCGGTGTGTCCGCCCCCTGTGCACGGTGCGTGGTCCGTCCAGCGGGTGCGGGCCGCCGAGGATGCGGTATTGGCCCGCGTCCCGGCGGGCACCTTGATGCGCCGCGCCGCGTTCGGAGTGGCCACCCGGACCGCCGGGATGCTCGTGGCGCGCACCGGTGGGGTATCCGGCCGACACGTCGGGCTGCTGGTCGGAGCCGGTGACAACGGCGGTGACGCGCTGTGGGCCGGGGCGATGCTGCGCCGCCGAGGTGTCGCGGTCACCGCGGTCCTGCTCTCGCCGAAGCGGGCCCACCCGGCGGGCCTCGCCGCGCTGCGCCGGGCTGGTGGCCGCGTCGGCACCACGCTGCCCGACCACGTCCACATCGTGCTGGACGGGATTGTCGGGCTGGCCGGCAAGGGCGGATTGCGCCCCGAGGCCGAGCGTCTGGTGGGCGCCATCGAAGTACCGATCATCGCTGTGGATTCGCCTTCGGGGGTGGACCCGGACACCGGTGTCGCCGACGGTCCCGCGGTGACGGCTACCGAGACCGTCACCTTCGGTGCCCTCAAGCCCGTGCACCTGCTGGCCCCGTGGCGGTGCGGCCCGGTGCACCTGGTGGATATCGGGCTGTCCCCCGAGCTGGGCGAGCCCGACCTGCGGATGCTCAGCGGGCCCGAAGTCGGCGCGCTGTGGCCGAAGCCTGGCCCGACCAGTGACAAGTACAGCCAGGGGGTCCTGGGGATCGCCGCGGGTTCGGCGGACTATCCCGGGGCGGCGGTGCTCTGTGCCGGGGCGGCGGTACTGACGACGTCGGGCATGGTCCGCTTCGCCGGGACCGCCGCTGACGCGGTACGGGCGCGGTGGCCGGAGGTGGTGGCGACCGGGTCGGTGGCCGACGCCGGCCAGGTGCAGGCCTGGGCGGTCGGGCCGGGAATGGGTACCGGGGTGACGGGACGTCAGATGCTCGCCCACGTGCTGGGTGCCGGAGTGCCCGTGGTGGCCGACGCCGACGCGATCACGCTGCTGGCTCGCCACCCCGAGCTGGCTGATTGCCGTGATCTGGCCACCCCCCTGGTGCTCACCCCGCACGATCGCGAGTTCGAGCGGCTCACCGGTGCGGCGCTCGGCAACGACCGGGTCGGCGCCGCTCGGGAGGCGGCTGTCCGGTTCAACGCTGTGCTGCTCCTGAAGGGCAACACGACCATCGTGGCGGCTCCCGACGGTCGGGTACTGGTGCACCCGGCCCGCTCGGCATGGGGGGCTACCGCCGGATCCGGTGACGTCCTCACCGGCGTGATCGGCAAGCTGCTCGCCGCCGGGTTGGAACCAGCCATGGCGGCGGCCGCGGCGGCGCATGCCCACGAGCTTGCGGCGACGCTCGCGGCCGGGAACGGTGGCACATGTGGTGCACCGGTACCCGCCTCGGCGATACAGGTTACGCTCAGTGACGCGATTCGTGCTCTCCTGAAGGCCGCCGGAGCGGGAGGATGACCCCATGCCAGAGTCGTCCCCGCGTCCCCGGGCCGAGGTGGTGATCGACCTCGACGCGATCCGCCACAACGTCACAATCCTCACCCGATCCGCTGCCGCCACGGGCGCGGCGGTCATGGCGGTGGTCAAGGCCGAGGGATATGGCCATGGCGCGCTCGATGTCGCTGCTGCGGCCCTGCAGGCGGGCGCGGGTGCGTTGGGGGTCTGCAGTGTCGAGGAGGCCCTGGTGCTGCGCAACGCCGGGGTCCAGGCCCCGATACTGGCCTGGCTGCACGTCCCTGGGCAGGATCTCGCCCCGGCGGTCGCGGCCGGGATCGACCTCGGTGTCTACTCCCTCGGCCAGCTCGATGCCGCCGTGCGTGCCGCAGCGGCGAGTGATCGCCCGGCCCGGGTACATCTCAAGGTCGACACCGGGCTGAACCGCGGGGGTGCCTACCGCGACGAGTGGCCCGGTCTGGTCGCTGCCGCTGCGGCGAGCCGCGGCGTCGAAGTCGTGGCGATCTGGTCACACCTCGCGCATGCCGATGATCCGGGGCATCCGATCATCGATCAGCAGGTGAGGTCCTTCGACGAGGCCTACCAGGTGGCTCGGAATGCCGGATTGCGACCGCTGCGGCACCTGGCGAACTCCGCCGCGACGCTGACCCGTCCCGATCTGCACTACGACATGGTGCGTCCCGGTATCGCTGTCTACGGGCTCGCACCGGTACCCGAGTTGAATTGTCGTCTGCTGCCGGCGATGACGCTGCGCTCGCAGATCGCGTTGCTCAAACGCGTCCCCGCCGGGGAGGGCGTTTCCTATGGGCACGTGTGGCACACCGAGCGGGAGACCACCTTGGCCCTGGTTCCCGCTGGCTACGCTGACGGTGTGCCACGGGCGCTCACTGGTCGGCTCGATGTGTGGTGCAACGGACGTCGGTGCCCTGTGGTCGGGAGGGTGTGCATGGACCAGGTCATGGTGGACTGCGGCGACGCTTCGGCAACCGTGGGTGACGAGGTGGTCTTTTTCGGTACCGGCGCAGGCGGTGCGCCTACTGCGGCCGAGTGGGCACACAAGCTGGACACCATCCACTACGAGGTCGTGGCAGGCATGGTGCGGCCCCGGCTCACCCGCACTGTGCTGGGCAGACGCCAGGCCGCGGCGGCGGTAACCAGCCGGGCTACGGCGCGGGCCGTCCGATGATGCCTTCCTGGAAGGCCACCTGCTGGACGGTCGGCGGTGTGCTGGGAACCCTCGTGGCTACGGCGACCACGGCTGCGGCCATCCACCACCGCCGTATCGCCCAGGTACGCAGCCTCGCCACCGAGCGACTCGGCGACTACGAGCTGGGCAAGCTGCAACCCGACCGGGAGTACGTCGTGACCGCCGACGACGGGGTGTCCCTGTCGGTGGAGGAAGTCGACCCGGCCGACGGCGGGGCACCCGAATTCACCGTCGTGTTGGTGCACGGCTACACGTTGAACCGGCAGTGCTGGCATTTCCAGCGGCTCGACTTGGCCCTGTCCACCGCCCCCCGGGTCCGTCAGGTGCTCTACGACCAGCGCAGCCACGGCCGCTCCGACCCCTCGCACCGCCACGCGTGCACCATCGAGCAACTCGGCTGGGATCTGGACGCGGTGATCCGCGCGGCCGCACCCGAGGGACGGGTCGTGCTCATCGGGCATTCGATGGGCGGTATGACGATCATGGCCTTGGCGGAGCACAACCCGGAGATCTTCGCCGAGCGGATCTGTGGGGTGGCCTTCCTCAACACCAGCGCGGGGGACATCGGCCGTTCCGGCCTGCCCCGGCCGTTCCTGTCCCGGCGCAACCCCGTGATGCTGGCGGCGGCGCGACTGTCCCGCTGGCAGCCCGGTGCGGTCGAGCAGTCCCGCTATATCGGCAGGCAGCTGATCTGGAGCCTGATCCGTCGCCTCGCCTTCGGCGACGAGGCGGTGGATCCGGCGCGGGTCGAGCTGATGGACACCATGATGAGAGGCACCTCGCTGGAGGTCATGACCGATTTTCTGCCCACCCTCGGCGCGCACAACCGCTACGCCGCGTTAGCCGGTCTGCAGTACGTCAAAGCGCTGGTCATCGGGGCCGAGGCCGATCTGTTGGTCCAGTACGAGCACTCCGAGGCGATCGCGGCGCTGCTGCCCGACGTCGAGCTCGTACGGGTGCCCGACTCGGGGCATATGACGATGCTGGAGCAACCGGAGCTCGTCAACGAATACCTGCTGGACTTGTTGTCCCAGTTGACCGGAGCCCAGCCGGGCAGCCGGAGGCAGGCGTGAGCTCGGTCGTGGAACTGGCCACCCCGGCAGACACCGAGCACCTGGGCCGGGCGATCGGTGCGCGCCTGCGGGCCGGTGACGTGGTGGTACTGGCCGGTCCGCTGGGCGCGGGGAAGACGGTGCTGGCCCGGGGGATCGGCGCCGGGCTGGGGGTCCGTGGGCCGGTGACGTCTCCGACCTTCGTCATCGCCCGGGAACATCCGGCGTTGCCCGAGGGCCGTGGGGTGCCCATGGTGCATGTCGATGCCTACCGGCTCGGCGGACTGGTCGAGCTGGACGACCTCGATTTGGACACCGACCTGCTCTCGGCCGTCGTGGTGGTGGAGTGGGGCGAGGGCATGGCCGAACGGCTCGCTGACGAGCACCTGCTGATCCGGCTTCGGCGCGGTGACCACGCTGGGGACAACAATGCCGGGGACGGCATCACCGGCGACGTCCGGATCGCCGAGCTGCGCGGTCCTGCCCGGCTGCTGCCGCAGCTGCCTTGCCCGCTGCCGTGAGCCGGCGCGGGATCCGTAGGCTGATCGGCCGTGTTGGTGCTGGCTCTCGATACCGCAACCCCCGCGATCACCACCGGCTTGCTCAGGCTGCCCACGCGGGGCTGCCCGCAGGTTCTCGCCCAGCGAGTCACCGTGGACGCTCGGGCGCACGGCGAACTCCTCATGCCCTCGGTTCGCGCGATGCTGCTGGACGCCGACGTACGGCTGGGGGAGCTCGACGCGGTGGTGTGCGGCGCTGGGCCGGGTCCCTTCACCGGACTGCGGGTCGGGATGGTCACCGCGGCCGCACTAGGGGATGCACTCGGCGTTCCGGTGTATCCGGTGGGCACCCTGGATGCGATTGCTTACCGAGCCGCCGCGGGCACGCCGCTGCTGGTGGCCACCGACGCCCGGCGCAAGGAGGTCTACTGGGCGCGATACGACCACACCGGTGCCCGGGTCGAGGGTCCCTGCGTGAGTCGTCCGCCGAACGTGGCCTTGGCCGGTGTGCTCCGCGCGGCCGGCGCCGCCGCGGCGACGCTGGGGCTGCCGGTGGTGCCTCCCGAGCATCCCGATCCGGCTGCGCTGGTTGCCGTGGCCTCGGCGTCGCTCCGGGCGCAGGCGCCACCGGGTCCGCTCGTCCCCTTGTATCTGCGCCGCCCCGACGCGCTCGAACCCGGCGCACCCAAACGGGTCACTCCGGTATGAGCGTGCTGATCGGACCGCTGAAGTGCGCCGATGTGCCCCGCTGTACCGAACTGGAGCGAGCGCTGTTCGCTGGTGACGATCCATGGAGTCCGAATGCCTTCCTGCAGGCGCTCGCCGCGGGCCACCACTATGTCGCCGCGCGCGAAGGCGGTTCCCTGATCGGATACGCCGGTTTGGCGCGGGTCGGCGCGGAGGCGGAGGTGCACACCTTGGCGGTGGACCCTGGGCATCAGGGCCGGGGAATCGGCCGGGCGCTGCTGCGCGCGCTGCTGGGACATGCCGCGGGGGCCACGGTGTTCCTTGAGGTGCGCACCGACAACGAGGCGGCGATCGCGCTGTATCGCAGTGAGGGCTTCACGGTGATCGGTACCCGCCGCGGCTATTACCGGCCCAGTGGCGCGGACGCGTTCACCATGCGGCTTCTTCCCGGGAAGACGGTGACATGACCGGCATTGTGCTGGGTTTCGAGACCTCCTGTGACGAGACCGGGGTAGGAGTTGTCCGCGTCGGCGCGGACGGCACGGTGACCCTGCTCGCCGATGAGATAGCGTCCAGTGTGGACCTCCATGCCCGGTTCGGCGGCGTGGTGCCTGAAGTGGCATCCCGTGCTCATCTTGAGGCGATGGTGCCGACCGTGCGCCGGGCGCTCGCGGCCGCGGGAATCTCGGGGTCTGAGGTGGATGCCGTAGCCGTGACCGCCGGTCCCGGGCTGGCCGGGGCACTGCTGGTGGGGGTAGCGGCGGCCAAGGCGTATGCGGCGGCGTGGGATGTCCCGCTGTACGGCGTCAACCACCTCACCGCGCACGTCGCGGTGGACACCCTCGAGCACGGTCCGCTGCCCCCCGCGCTGGCTCTGTTGGTCTCGGGCGGACACTCCAGCCTGCTGCAGGTTTCTTCGCTGACCCGCCCGCTGGAGCCGCTCGGCGCCACCATCGACGACGCGGCGGGGGAGGCGTTCGACAAGGTGGCACGGCTGCTCGGGCTCGGCTTCCCCGGCGGGCCGTTCATCGACCGCGCGGCCCGGGAAGGAAACCCGTCCAGCGTCCATTTCCCGAGAGGTCTGACCGGTCCTCGGGACGCGCCCTACGACTTCTCCTTCTCCGGGCTCAAGACCGCCGTCGCCCGACATGTCGAGCGGTTGCGGCATCAGGGCGTTGCCGTGCCCGTGTCCGACCTGGCGGCGGCCTTCCAGGAGGCGGTGGTCGACGTGCTCACCGCCAAGGCCATCCGGGCCGCCACCGACCGGGGTATCGACACCTTGCTCATCGGGGGTGGGGTGGCCGCCAACTCGCGGTTGCGCGCTCTGGCGGCGCAACGCTGCGCCACGGTCGGAGTGCGGTTGCGGGTTCCCCGCCCGGGGCTGTGCACCGACAACGGCGCGATGGTGGCCGTCCTGGGAGCGCACCTCCTCTTCGCCGGTGCCTCTCCCTCCCCCGTGAACCTTCCTGCCGATCCCGGCCTACCGATCACCACCTCACTCGTCGGTCGCTCGTGAAGAGCTGCCGAGGGAAGTGGGGAGGGGACCCCTGTTGAGTGCTGGCACTCGGCGCAGTAGTCTGCCAACTAGCACTCTGGTCACCGGAGTGCCAGTAACGGCCCAGCCCCCTCGGCACCCGCGACGGCGGGGTGGCAGGAGCCAGCACCAGACAACCTGCCAACTCTTCGAAGACCCCAGAAGGTGGAGGTCATACCGTGGCGAGCGTGAACATCAAGCCGCTCGAGGACAAGATTATCGTTCAGGCCAGTGAGGCTGAGACGATGACCGCGTCTGGCATCGTCATCCCGGACACCGCCAAGGAGAAGCCCCAGGAGGGCAAGGTCCTGGCCGTTGGCCCCGGTCGTTTCGACGATAACGGCAATCGCATTCCGATGGATGTTTCGGAAGGTGACGTCGTCATCTATTCCAAGTACGGCGGCACCGAGGTCAAGCACAACGGCGAGGAGTACCTGATCCTTTCCGCACGCGACGTGCTCGCCATCGTCAACTGACGGTTCGGCTGTCGCATCAACTGACGACCATTGATGTCGTTGCGACCGCCCCGCGGCCCCTCCCGGGGTCGGCGGGGCGGTCCGCATCGGGTCTCGGCTGTTCCCGTGAG
>JBOHHD010000545.1:0-3107 GCA_050700515.1 Pseudonocardiaceae bacterium | reverse complement strand
GTGCGGATCAACTGGGTCTGGATACCGCCGTGGGGACCGGACAAGATCACCGAGGACGGTCGGGAGCAGCTTCGAGCGCTAGGTTTCACCGTCTGACGCTGTTCCGGCGTCTGACCCTGTTGTGCCCCACCTGGCCGGACTGGGGTGTTCTGGGTAGCTCACGCTACTCCGGCGCGCCCGCGTACCACGTCTACCCGATCTGAGCCTGAGCGGCCGAACAGCCAACTGGTGCCGGGCAGGGAGGTGGCGCGCTTGCGCAGCCTGGCCAGCATCCGGGAGACGTCCTGGTGCCCGGCAACCGTGCCCGGTGCGCAGACCAGAGACGCCAGCGACAGCGCTACCTGCCGCCCCTCGGCCCGCCACGGCGCGTCGAGCACCACGGAACCGAACGGCATCACATCGTCGAGGTCGGTCACCACGATGAAGTCGTCTCCGCCGATATGGGCGACGGTTGCGGAGGGCACCGTCTTGGCGGCTTCGGACAGCGCGTGGCCCAACTTCCGGATCAAGTCGTCGCCCGCGGTGAAGCCACCACTGTCGTTCACCGCCGAGAAGTCGGCGACGTCCAGCCAGGTCACTGCGAAGAGATCCCCGTTGGCCACCTTGCGATCGACCAGCTCGGCGACCAGGTCGCTACCGGGAAGCCGGGTGAGCGGATGCAGCGCCGCAGCCTGCTCGATGTTCAGTTCGGCCACACCCTGAACCACATCGCCGATCCGGACCACGCCTGCACATCGACCGCGGGGGCACACCACGACGATGTCGTCGTACATCCGGTGTACCTCGCTGCTCCGCATGAGTTCCACCGCGGCCATGGCGCTCGCTCCGGCCCCGAGCGTCCGAGGCGGATCGCCCAGCCGGGCGGCTTCGCGCCGCGCATGCAGTGCGTGCCCGTAAACCCCGCTGACGGCGAGCAGGAACCGATTGCGGTCCAGCGTGTAGCACGGTTGATCCTCATCGTCGAGCAGCACCACGCTGGTGACACTCGGCCGGTCACTGAGCACGTTGCGGACGTCTTCCGCGGTGGCGGACACCGGCAGGGTGGAAGCAGGATGCATGAAGTCGGTAATTCGCCCTCCGGGGATGCCTCTGGTAGGGATCGGGGACACCGGCGCCCGGAACTCCACGATGCCCGAACCCGGGAGACAGGTCAGCGGACGCCGGCTGGGCGGCGCCAGGAGGTTGCCCTGCGCCAGCCCCACCCCGTACTGACGCAGCGTCGCCAGCTGCTCCGGGCGCTCCACCCCTTCGGCAACCAGCCGCGCGCCGACTCGGGGAGCCAGGTGCGCCAGCGCTTCGAGTACCGCGACGGCACCGCTTTCGGTGGGGAGCCCGGCAACGATCTGCCGGTCCATTTTGATCAGATCGGGCCGGGCTTCGGCGATCAGCGTGAGTGGATAGTTTCCGGCTCCCACACCGTCCAGCGAGATGCGATAGCCGCGGCGACGCAGCAGTCGCAATCCGGTGAGAAGCCGCTCGGGTTCCACGGGGACGGCGTAGGACGGGTTGATGTCCAGCACCGTCTCACTCGCCCGCCGTCCGATGCGACCCAGCGCATGGTGCAGCGCGGCGAGTGACTCCCCTTCGGCGACGATGGTGTCGGCGAGCAGGTTGAGATGCAGGGGAAGCAGGGTTTCGTGTGCCGCCGAGTAACGCACAGCCGCAACGGCCAACGATACGTCGAGCTGTTCCAGCCTGCCGGCGCGCGCCGCCGACCACAGCAACATCCGCACATCACCCTGCGGAGGCCGGGCGAGGATCTCCAATGCCATCACCCCACCGGTGTGCAGGTTAACCAGTGGCTGAAAGGCAAACCGGGTGTCAGCCGGTGTGTTGGACACGCGGCGTAGCGTGCCGTACCCCGTTCGTGGCCAGCAATGCGTGCATCAGGGTTTTCATCCATTGTTCACTTTGACTTAGCGTGTGCCGTTGACCTGCGCGGGTTGAGCCCTCCGAAGATCAACAACTTGCGCAGCCACCACGGCGAAGTGGTGAACAAGGCACCCATCGCGGCGGTGGTGCCGGCGATATCTTCGCGGCCGGTGAGGTAGGCCCAGCGATGTTGCTCGGGCAGGGTGAAGAACACGTCGAAGAACGGCGGGACCTGTTCCGGAGGGAAGCGGAGCAGGGCTTCCAGGCCGCGACGCCGCAAGGTGTGCACTGCCACTGCGGCCGGACTCCACACTGCTCGCCACGCGGCGGCCCCGGCTGCCCCGGACCCGCCGGGCCGCAACGCGGTGCCGATGGCGCTGGCCACCTTCGGCGCCAGCCGTAGGGCTGTGGCCACGCTGTAGCCGGTGGCCGGGTGCACCAACGGGCTGGCTGCCCCGAAGGGCACCACCGGCCCGCGCCAGTTCGACATCGACGGTAGCGGCCGGTCGACCGCGAAGCGCACCCGCTCCTCCTCACCGGTCGGCACGGCAATACCGTGGTGCGCCAGCCGGGTGTGCAGCCGGCGCCGCAGCACCGCCAATCCGAGTCCAGGCCGGCGGACCAGCGATGTCTCCTCGAGAAGTAGCTGGCCAGATGCCACCGGAACGGCGTACAGGAACGTGGGCCAACCGTCCTCACCGTGGTGCGAGCGCCAGTCCATGAACAGGGCACTGCCCGGTGAGACCAGCTGCTGCGCCGCATCCGCGTCGACCACAACGCCGACCGCGGTCTGCTCGGCAGCCGTCCCCCGTGAGGGGCCACCGAGCGCCGAGCGCGCTGCCCCGGTCGCGTCCAGTACGACCGCTGCCCGCCGCTCGGCGCCATCGAGGTGCACGGTGACTCCGGCCCGATCCGGGCGGCACTGGCGCACCCGGCCCTGGCGCGCCCTGACGGGTGCGGCGGCGAAGCCGTCCCGCAGCGCGGTGTTGTCGAACACCACGTACTCCCAGCCCAGCTGGTGACCCCTGGTGCCGATCGCCGTACCGAGTCCGGTCGCCGCGACCGCGTGGTCGACGTCGGGGGACAATTCCCCCCGCCATGCGCCGTAGGTGGCGCGCCACGGCCGATCCGGCACCGGGTCCACGAGCTCGGTCTCCAACCCCAGGCGAGCACACGCCGCCGCCACCGCCCAACCCGCCGGGCCACCCCCGGCCACCAACACATCGATCATCGGT
>JBOHHD010000544.1:0-1827 GCA_050700515.1 Pseudonocardiaceae bacterium | reverse complement strand
CGATCAGGCTGCGCTCGACGGTGATCATTCCTGTCTGCCGGGGTACAAGTGTACCCTGCGGTAAACCCGTTCGTGTGAGAGGAAGCTGCGATGAACGCCGACGACTTGACACCCGGCGCTCGGCTCCGCTTGTTCCGCGAGGCAGCCGGGAAGTCCCGCTCCCAGCTCTCCGGCCTCATGGGCTGCTCTGCGGAAACGGTGAAGGCGATCGAGGTTGGCCGCCGCGAGCTCACCTTGCCCATGGCGCTCCGCGCCGCCCGAGCGCTCGACATCAAGGACCTCGCGGCCTTATACGGGCACGAGGTCTCCTACGCCGTGTTTGACAAGCCCACGCACACGGCGGTGCCGGAGGTGCGCCGCGCCCTTCTGATGCAACGCATCAACGGGGGGGAGCCGGAGACCACGGGCTACATCCAGGCAGCGCTCGACTCGGCGTGGCAGGTCTGGCACACCTCCAGCAAGCAGCGCACCGAAGTTGGCAGAATTCTGCCGCGACTGATCCTTGACGCCCGCCGCGCTACCGCGCTGTATGACGGTGAGGACCGGCGCGAGGCGCATCGGCTGCTTGCCGAGACTTATCACCTGGCCCAGGCGTGGTTGGCTTGGCATGGGGACCGCGAGCTGGTCTGGATGTCAGCAGATCGCGCTTATTCCGCTGCTCAGACCAGCGACGATCCACTGGCCATGGCCCGCGCTTCCTGGTACTACGCGGCTGTGGTGCGGGCGATCGGCCACCACGAGGATGCCGTGTTGGAGGTGGACTCGGCGATCCCACTGGTCCAGGATCGAGTAGAGGAAGATCGCGACTCGGCGGCGATGTACGTCGACTTGGAGATGTGCGCTGCGTTGACGCTGGCTCGTGCCGGGGATGAGTCGGCCTGGGTGAGGTGGGAGAAGGGCCGGGCCGCCGCCGAGCGATTGTTGCCCGAGGGGTACGTGCATTCGCGGACCAGGATCGGGCGTGTCCTCGTCGAGGTATACGCGGTCATGGTCGCGTTCGCTCTCGGCCGTGGGGGCGAGGCTCTCCGCCTCGCTGCGGATATCGATCCTGCCTCGATCCCCTCAACCGAACGGCGCGCCAGGCATCTACTCGAACTGGCCCGCAGCTACCGACTCGACGGCCAGGAGCTCGGCGCCGCACATCTGCTGGGACAGGCTCTGGATGCCTCCACGGAGACGGTGATCTACTCGCCACCGGCCCGCGTGCTCGCCCATGAGCTGTTGCGAATGGTGCCTGCGTCCAGTCGTGAGGATGTCGAGCGAATCGCGTCCCGGATCGGCATCCAGGAGTAGGGAACCACCCGTCACTGGGTACGCGGCGTACCCCTCTGAACCGCTCTCCGACTTATACCGTCCTTCCGCCTGGCGTTGCACTCGGTGACGTCAGGGTTACCCAGGCGTCGGGTTGGACGTGGCTCTGCGTCTGGGTGCATCCGGCCGGGCCTGCGTTGTTTTCCTGCCCCCAGGAGCCCGTGGGCCTGGCCGGTGTCCACCTACGGGAAGGAAGCCCGGATGAGTGCCTGCAGAGCGCAGGAAATTTATGCCTAGGCATCGGCGTGGGACCCGAGTCCCTCCGGGCGTCACCGGGCAGGGCGGCGAGGGCGCCCGGTGACCAGCGCAGTCCTCGTCCAGACAATGGTCGATGCCCAGACATTGATCGAGCATCTCATCGACCTTGACGGCATCGCCGAATCACGTCATCAGGGCCGCTACATCGCCCTGTGCGGAATTGAGGTTCTCGCCGCGAGCATGACCACCAAAGAACGTGGATTCTGTGGCGAGTGCATACGTAAGCAGGTTGATCGATGCACCTGACCGGTACTGAAC
>JBOHHD010000543.1:0-4123 GCA_050700515.1 Pseudonocardiaceae bacterium | reverse complement strand
GCCCGGCAGCGGGCCGCGGTCGCGGTGGCCGCTCGGGAGCGTGGGGCCGCGGTGGCCGCGGAGGTCGTCCGGGCCGGTGAGTTCGCCTTGGCCCGTATCGATGCCTCCTGTGATCGGGCCGCCGCCGAGCGGGACACGGTGGTTGCCGAGCGTGCTGAATGGGAACAGGGCCTGACCGAGATACGGGTCCGGATCCGCGCCTTCGTCGGTGAGCTGGACAAGCTCACCGATACCGTGCACCGCGACGAGGTACTGCGTGCCCAGCAGCGGCTGCGCATCGAGCAACTCGAAGCCAAGATCTCCGACGACTTCGGTATCGGTCTGGCGGACCTCGTCGCGGAATACGGCCCCGACGTGCCGGTGCCCCCTCCGGCCGGCGAGATGGCCGAGTACGAGGTGGCACGGGAGCGTGGCGAGCAGGTCAGCGCCCCGGTGCCGACACCTTATGACCGCGCCTCACAGACTCGTCGCGCCCAGCGGGCCGAACGCGATCTCGCCCTGCTCGGCAGGGTCAATCCCCTGGCGCTGGAGGAGTTCGCCGCGTTGGAGGAACGCTACAAGTTCCTGTCGACCCAACTCGAAGACCTGAAGGCCACCCGAAGAGATCTCCTCACCGTCATCGCCGAGGTCGACGAGAAGATCCTCGAAGTCTTCACCGGTGCCTTCCATGATGTGGCGGGTGAGTTCGAAACGGTCTTCGCCGCGCTGTTCCCCGGTGGTGAGGGTCGTTTGGTGCTCACCGAACCGGACGACATGCTCACCACCGGTATCGAGGTCGAGGCCCGCCCGGCGGGCAAGAAGGTCAAGCGCCTCTCCCTGCTCTCCGGCGGGGAGAAGTCACTGACCGCCGTGGCCATGTTGGTGGCGATCTTCCGGGCCCGTCCCTCACCTTTTTACGTGCTCGACGAGGTCGAGGCCGCGTTGGACGACACCAACCTGGGTCGCTTGATCAAGCTGTTCGAGCTGCTCCGAGACCGCTCCCAGCTGATCGTCATCACCCACCAGAAGCCGACGATGGAGATCGCCGACGCGCTGTACGGGGTGAGCATGCGCGGCGACGGCATCACCACGGTGATCTCGCAGCGGTTGCGTGGTGTCCTCGATTCCGCAGGTGCTGCCTAACCCCCGCGTGTCCGGCCCCCATGCCCGGTGTGTCCGGCTCCTGTGCGCGGTGTGTCCGGCTGGGGGTACACCGGGGGTGAGGTAGATCGGGCACCGGCGAGCGATGGCTACCGTGCGCGGCTGACCGGCTGAGCCGGATGCCAGGATAGTGCCGTGTCGAGCACGACCTTGATTCTCCTCGTTGTCGCCGTGGTGGTGGCGCTACTCATTGCTCTGACGGTGGGTCTGGTGCTGGCTCGCCGACGGCGGATCAGCATCGCCGAGCAGCCGGAGCAGGCCCCGGAGACGCCTTTCCCGCCTCGTGGCTATCAGGCCGGTGGCACCATCAGCTTTTCGTCCGGCGGGGGTGGGCCACCGACGGCCCCGGAGGCTCCTGCCGCGCCGGAGGTTCCTGCGGCACCCGAGACGACTACTCCATCGTCGCCGCTCGCCCCCCCCGCACCGCCGGAACAAGCTCCGCCTGAGCCGACAACCATGAAGCCGGAGTCCTCGGCCCCCCCGCTGAGCTTCCCGCCCCCTGCGCCCGAGACGCCGGCCCGCGTCGAGCCGCTTCCGGCCGAGCCGCTTCCGATCACGCCAATCCCGAGCGAGTCGGTCCCGGCTGAAGCAGCCCCCCCTGAAGCAGCCCCCGCTGAATCGGTGTCGGCGCCACCTTTCGAGCCGATCGAAGCCCCCTCAGGGCGACTGGTGCGGCTACGGGGCCGGCTCTCCCGGTCACGCTCAGCATTAGGGCAGGGCGTGCTGGGCCTGCTCGGCGCAGGAGACCTGGACGAGGACTCCTGGACCGACCTCGAGGACACCTTGCTGCTCGCCGACCTCGGCATGGCCGCGACCATGGAGATCGTCGGCTCACTTCGAGCCGAACTCGCCCGCCGCGCCGTGCGGACCCCTGAGCAGGCGCGTGCCGCATTGCGCGCTGTCCTCGTCGAGGCACTGCGGCCGGAGCTGGACCGGGCGGTACGGGCTCTGCCGCACGTCGGTGCCGACGGGGTGACCACGCCCGGCGTCGTGCTCATCGCCGGGGTGAACGGTGCGGGCAAGACGACCACGACCGGCAAGCTGGCCCGGGTGCTGGTCGCGGACGGCAGAAAGGTGTTGCTGGCAGCGGCCGACACCTTCCGGGCCGCCGCCGCGGAGCAGTTGGCTACTTGGGGTGAGCGGGCAGGTGCCGAGGTGGTGCGCGGTCAGTCGGGAGCTGATCCGGCCAGTGTGGCCTTCGAAGCGGTCAAGCAGGGCAGCGCCGGGGGAGTCGACACCGTGCTCATCGACACCGCGGGCAGGCTGCACACCAAAGCCGGGCTGATGGATGAGCTGGGCAAGGTCAAGCGAGTGGTGTCCAGACAGACCGAGGTGGACGAGGTGCTGCTGGTGCTGGATGCCACCACCGGCCAGAATGGCCTCGCCCAGGCCCGGGTGTTCGGCGAGGTCGTGGACGTCACCGGCATCGTCCTGACAAAAATGGACGGTACGGCCAAGGGCGGCATCGTCTTCCAGGTGCAACGCGAGATCGGCGTACCGGTTAAGCTGGTCGGCCTCGGCGAGGGTTCCGACGATCTGGCCCCCTTCGAGCCGGGGGCCTTCGTCGATGCCCTGCTAGATTGACGCCCCGTGAACGGATGCCGTCGGGGGGATCCGAGCCAACGTGGGAACCGTTGGTACGCAACGCGGCAGTAATACAGCAACTCTCACAGTTCACCGTAGTGAAACATACAACACCCACCACCGAAACACAGTGTGCGCATCCTTGCCCCACGCGCCACCCGATCGTGGTGCGGTGGACACAGGAGGAGTGAGCCCGTGCTTGACACCGGTGACACCGCCTGGATGCTCGCCAGTTCCGCCCTGGTGCTGCTGATGACTCCGGGTCTTGCGTTCTTCTACGGCGGCATGGTCCGCTCGAAGAGCGTGCTGAACATGATGATGATGAGCCTGTCCTCGATGGGGATCGTGGCCGTCTTGTGGGTGCTTTACGGTTATTCGATCGCCTTCGGTGACGATGTCGGTTACGGCCTGCTCGGCGATCCGGGGGACTTCGCCGGACTCGGGAGTCTCCTGGCCGGGACCTACACCGGTGACGATGTCTCCATACCGCTGGTGGGAACCATACCGGCGATGGTGTTCGTCGCATTCCAGGCCATGTTCGCGATCATCACCGTCGCCCTGATCTCCGGTGCCGCGGCGGATCGGATGCGTTTCGCGCCGTGGTTGCTCTTCGCCGGCCTCTGGGCGACGCTCGTGTACTTCCCGGTAGCACACTGGGTCTTTTCGTTCGATGAGGTCACCGCACCGAGCGGTGGTTGGATCGCCAATGACCTCCAGGCGATCGACTTCGCGGGCGGGACCGCTGTGCACATCAATGCCGGTGCCGCGGGTCTGATGCTGGCGCTGGTGCTCGGCACCCGCCGCGGTTGGCCGAAGGAGGCCATGCGCCCGCACAACCTGCCGTTCGTGATGCTCGGCGCGGGCTTGCTGTGGTTCGGTTGGTTCGGTTTCAACGCCGGTTCGGCCGTGGGCGCCAGCGGTATCGCTGGTGTGGCGTTCATCAACACCCTGGTGGCCACCGCAACCGCGATGCTGGCCTGGCTGCTGGTCGAGCGGGTCCGCGATGGTCGGCCCACCAGCCTCGGCGGCGCTTCCGGCGTGGTGGCCGGGTTGGTCGCCATCACGCCGGCTTGCTCGGCGGTCTCCCCGCTCGGGGCGATCGGCGTGGGAGCGGTCGCCGGCGTGCTGTGTGCCCTCGCGGTCAGCATCAAGTTCCGGATGGGTTTCGACGACTCGCTCGACGTCGTCGCCGTGCATCTCGTCGGCGGTCTGGTGGGTTCGCTGCTCATCGGGTTCATCGCCACTTCCGCCGCGCCCGCCGGTGTGGATGGCCTGTTCTATGGCGGAGGTGTCGCCCAGCTGTGGCGCCAGGCAGTGGCCGCAGGTGCCGTGCTGATCTACTCGATGGTCGTTACCGGGATCATTGCTCTGGTACTGAAGCTCACCATCGGGCTGCGGG